>JAHEMU010000022.1:12632-15229 GCA_024643485.1 Cytophagales bacterium | reverse complement strand
TCCAAAGTGGTAAAAAACTGAATTCTATCTTCATAATACGCCTTTCCATTGGCCATTTTGGAGGCTCCAGGCTCAGTTGGACAGCTTTTCAAATAGTCATTTTCCCAAAACTTGAACAATTTCTTCCATTGAGGAATCACCTTCTTTTCCATGGTTTGAATGCCTAATTTGAGCACTTCGATTTCCTCGGAAGGTGAAAAATGATCTGGTAGTTTTTTAAAAGGGGCATAAAATGGATTTAGCTCAGGCTCGAGGGTCAATGTTGCTGTCATTTTAATGGCGTTATTGACAATTACTACCGGCTGCATGACATTCTCTTTTATACCTTTTTTAAGTAAATCAATATAATAGTCAACATACATTGGGGTGGATTCCAACCACTTCACATAGTTGGCATAATCTTCCTTTGTCCTGAAGGATCTTCGATTAATTTGATCCACCGGTGAGTTGTAAAATCCACCTTCAGCATTAAATGGAACCAAATATTGCTTGAATTCCACATTGCTAATTCTGTTTTTAAGTTCGAGAACTAAAACAGACTTACTTATTTCTTCACTTCTATTAAGGGGACGTATTTGTTCGGCCTGAGGTAAAATTTTCTTCCATTCTTCTGCCAATTTAATTTGCCATTCCACCCCCATTCCAAGCATGCCATTCTTACTATCTACTGAAAATTCTTCATAGACCTTACTTTCAATTTCATCGATTTTTTCAAATAAATGATTCAACACAGAAGGCTCTGTATTTTGCCCGAATGCTGAAATACCAACCGTACAAACCAACCCAATAACACCAATTGAAAAAAGTATATTTCTTGCCATGAGTAGATAACTTTTATGTGAAATAAAACCGAGAATCAAGTTTAATTAATTGGTTTAGGAAATTCCTGTGATCTTACCCTGATCATCAATATCTATTGCTTCAGCAGAAGGCACATTCGGTAAACCAGGCATTCTCAGCATATTTCCAGTTATAGGGATAACAAAGCCAGCTCCCGCGGAAATTTCCAATTCACGAACGGTAAGTGTAAAATTTTCTGGTCTTCCCAACCATTTCGGGTCGTCGGACAATGAATTTTGAGTTTTAGCGATACAAACAGGCTTATTGTTCAATCCAAGTCGCTCAATTCTTTTTAAATTTTGTTTTGCTTTTGGGAGGTATTCCACTTTCGACGCACCATATATTTTAGTAGCAATTTTTTCAATTTTATCCGTAATACTATCATTCCAGTCGTATAATGGCTTGTACTCACCGGTATTTTTTTCAATAACCTTGACTACTTTTTCCGCGAGTTCAACTGCCCCTTGTCCACCTTTCGCATGACCTTCATAAACGGTAGCACTTATTCCCAAGCTACTGCAATAGGAAATTACGGCATCAATTTCTTCTGGTGTATCTGTTGGAAAAGCATTGATAGCCACCAAACCAGGTAATTGAAAGGTTCTCATGTTTTCAATGTGTTTTCCTAAATTTGGAAGTCCTCGTTCAACTGCGGCTAAATCGGGTTGTTTCAAGTCTGCCAAAGGCTTCTGTCCATGGAATTTCAATGCTCTGATGGTCGCCACAATTACCACACATCTCGGTGAAAGTCCACTGTATCCACATTTAATATTTAGGAATTTTTCGGCACCCAAGTCCGCTCCGAATCCGGCTTCAGTCACTACATATTCTGAGTGAGAAAGTCCCATTTTTGTGGCAATAACTGAGTTAGTACCTTGAGCAATATTGGCAAAAGGGCCGCCGTGAATAATCGCAGGGTTTCCTTCAAGTGTTTGCACCAAATTTGGCATGATTGCATCTTTCAGTAAAGCTGCCATTGCACCATGGGCTTTAAGATCACGGGCAAAAATAGCCTCACCTTTAAAGGTGTCACCTACATAAATATTTCCCAGTTTATCTTTGAGATCTGCCATATTCTCTGCTAAACACAAAATAGCCATCACCTCCGAAGCGGCAGTAATATTGAAACCTGTTTCTCGCATATGACCACCGGGCTTGCCTCCTAAACCAGATACAATATTTCTAAGCGCTCTATCATTCATGTCCATTACCCGCTTCCACTCCACTGTTCGAGGGTCAATATTTAGGTTATTATGGGTATTTTGAATATTGTTATCAATCAAAGCAGCTAAAAGGTTATTCGCTTTCTCAATGGCCGCAAAATCTCCAGTAAAGTGTAAATTGATATCCTCCATTGGCACTACTTGGGCATAACCACCACCTGCGGCTCCACCTTTCATTCCGAAAACAGGACCTAGAGAAGGTTCTCTCAACACTACAGTCGATTGTTTCCCTATTTTATTCAACCCTTCGCTTAACCCAATACTTGTAGTGGTTTTTCCTTCTCCAGCGGGAGTAGGTGTCATGGCGGTAACAAGGATTAATTTATTTTCTTTCCATTTATTATTGATGTACGACAATGGAATTTTAGCTTTGTACTTTCCATAAAGTTCCAGGTCATCCGCAGGGATATTCAATCGTTGTGATATTTCCTGAATGGGTTTTAATTTACACTTTTGTGCAATTTCTAAATCAGAAGGAAAATGATTCATTATATTATAAGGTTAAATTAAGGTTCAGCAAATTAACGATTGTGA
>JAHEMU010000022.1:0-12622 GCA_024643485.1 Cytophagales bacterium | reverse complement strand
ATAAAAAAAGGATTATTCTGATGAATTTTCGATGAAAAACAGATCAAATTTTAATTTAAAAGGATTAAGTATATCGCATTCACAAAGCACTATGCCGATAGGAACCGATTCTTTACTTCTGGCTTGTTGGGCGAATACTTTGGGTGTAAAACATCTGCTGGAAGTTGGAAGCGGTTGCGGCGTTATTTCTTTAATTATTAATAAGTTAAATCCGACCCTGTCACAAATTATTGGTATTGACATTGATGCAGACTCTGTAGAAGAAGCGAAAAAAAACGTTTTTCAAAATGAATTGGAGGGTATTGAATTTGTACTAAGCTCCTTTCAAAATTGGACTGGCACTGTTAATCCCGATATGATTATCAGTAATCCACCTTTTTTCAAAAACAGCCTGACAAATCCTTTATCTACAAAAGCCAACGCCAGGCATCAATTACAACTTACATTGGATGAACTTATACAAACGAGTTATCACATGTTAAATAATGAAGGAAGACTTGCTTTAATCTTGCCCTCTGATCAGGAAAAATCACTCATAGAATGCCTGACAAAGTATGGGTTTTCCATTTCCAGAATGGCAAAATTTAGACCATTTGAGAACAAACCTTCAAATCGAATGTTACTAGAAGTAATAAAAACCAATCAGGCAGTCTCCCCTGAATATAGTATCATTACCCATTATTATCCAGATGGCAAATGGCATGATACCTTTAAGCAGGTGATTGGAAGGATACAGGAAATCCCAAAAGGATACTAAATACCCCGAGGATATTAAAGAAATTAATAACTTTGATTTATAAATCTCATCAGGCACAACGATTTAATTATGAGTAGTAAAATTACCATTGTTTCAGGCACAAACCGCCCTGATTCTGTTTCCATACAAATAGCAAAATTTTATCAACAAAAATTAAGAGAGCGCAATCACGAGAGCATCATCATTGATTTAAAGGAACTTCCTGAGGATTATATCATATCCGCCTTATACGATAATGCCGGCACTCATTCTAGTTTCAATGCCATCCGTGACGTCATGGCAAACACTGAAAAAATGATTTTTATTGTACCTGAATATAACGGTTCCTTTCCCGGAGTATTAAAAGCGTTTATTGATGGATTAAAATTCCCTCAGACTTTTAAAGGAAAAAAGGGGGCTTTGGTTGGCATTTCTTCAG
Organism: Cytophagales bacterium; assembly: GCA_024643485.1. Taxonomy (GTDB): domain Bacteria; phylum Bacteroidota; class Bacteroidia; order Cytophagales; family Cyclobacteriaceae; genus JAHEMU01. The sequence continues at coordinate 11,447 of JAHEMU010000022.1, read as the reverse complement.
GAATTCAAGGAGGAGTTCTGGCATTAAGTCATTTAACCGACATACTAAACTATTGCGGAATGCATGTTTTGGCTCAAAAACCGAAATTATATAAAATAGAAGATCATTTTGTTGATGGTATATTAAAAAATGCTCAATTTGAGAAACACATCAACTTACAGCTAGATCAATTTTTAGCATTTTAAAAAAGCGACTCACAAGGACCGGTCAATAAAAAAATAACAACCAACAACCACTACATATATGGAGTACATCCGGTAAAAAATGACTTGTGAGTGCTTTTAAAAATTAATCTACATTATCATGAAGGAACCTATTGTTCCCCAAAATTTGGTTTTCATCGTTAAGTTTAAATCTAGAAATGTTTTCATCGGAAGAATGAGGAACATTTTCAAGTTTTACTGAACGTCGCAAATAGGCTGGAACATCCAATTTTTCCTTGATATCCTTCGTACCGTAATCCTCTCTTCTACCATTAACAATTTTTTCCATTCGCTCTTTTGCTTGTTTTTGCAAACGATCTCTGGTATTCATAAAATCCATTAATCCAGAATCTGTGATGTTCTGATCTGAGCTCACCTCATCTTCATCCACGAAAAAGAAATCGCTATCCCTAGAAGGGAATAAATCATCTTCTTCATCAAAGAAATCGGAAGCTTGGTCATTTACATCATCCTTTACGTTAACTGGAACGAAAGGAGGTTGAGAATCCATTTCTGGCATATCAGGCATGTCAGGCATATCAGGAAGAAAATCATACTCATCTTCAACAATTACCTTACTAGTAATTTCACTGTGATTCTGATTGACACTATTATCCATCTCAAAAAGTGGATACTGTACTTTATCCTCCAGATCGTGTTTCATTGGTTCGGAACTCGCTGGTTTCTCCACTGCAGGGGTCGCCTCATACTTGCGATCAAATCCAGTTGCAATGACAGTTACTCTAATTTTATCTTCTAATTCAGGATCGACTCCGTGGCCAAAAATAACTTCGGCATCGTCACCGGCTTGGTCTTGAATATATTGTGTGATCTCAGTCAATTCATCCATCTGCAACTCCGCTTTATCACCAGAGATGATAGACAAAAGAATGTTTTTGGCACCCATAATATCTTTATTATCCAAAAGAGGACTCGCTAAGGCTTCTTCCGCAGCGCGTTGCGCACGATTTTCACCATTAGTTTCAGCAGAACCCATTACGGCGGCACCCGCATTTTTCATTACTGTGCGCACATCTTGAAAATCGACATTTACATATCCTGCCACCGTGATAATTTCGGCGATACCTTTAGCAGCGGTTGTTAGTATATTATCCGCTTGGGCAAACGCGTTATTAATGGTCAAATTCCCATAAATTTCACGTAGTTTATCGTTTAAAATCACCAAAACTGTGTCGCAGCAGCTTCTTAATTCGTCGATACCAGCTTGCGCTTGTTGCATCTTTTTCCTTCCTTCAAAAGAAAAAGGAGAAGTAACAATACCGACCGTTAGGATGTCCATTTCCTTTGCAATTTTAGCAATTACCGGAGCGGCACCGGTTCCTGTTCCACCGCCCATTCCGGCAGTAATGAACAACATTTTGGTGTCTTGAGACAACATGTCTCTAATTTCTTCTTTGGTTTCGAGAGCGGCCTGTTTTCCTATTTCAGGATTCGCACCTGCTCCTAATCCTTGAGTTAAATTTACTCCAAGGTTCAGGCGATTGGGAATTGCAGTAGCTTTTAATGCCTGAGAATCGGTGTTACAAACGATGAATTCAACGTCCTTGATTCCCTGATTAAACATGTGGGTTACCGCATTACTTCCGCCACCACCTACACCGATGACCTTAATAATCGATCGGTTTTGTCGCGAGATATCAAAAGTATAAGCTTCCATAATATTATTATTAGTTGGTTGTTCAATATTCAGTTCTGCCATCGATATCATCGGTAAGCAGGTTTTTTGTTTTATTTAAAATACTTGAGAAAAAATGTTTTTGAGGTACTTTTTTCTTTTCAGAAATGGTATTTCTATTTTCTCTGTATCGATCGTCGCGCTCATCTAATGCTTTAAATCCTGAAAGCACTAGTCCCACGGATGTAGCATACATTGGGCTCTTAACTGAATCTACCTTGCTTTTACCCAAGTGTTCGTTAGGATGGCCAATTCGCGTATCCATACCAGTCATATATTCCACTAACTGCCGTAAATTATTCAATAAAGCGCCACCACCAGTAACTACAATACCACCGGCCAACTTGCCCATATAACCTGAGGCAATGATTTCTGTGTGAGCCAATTCTACAATTTCCTCCATTCTTGCCTGGATGATACTGGCCAGATTTTTAGTAGATATTTCTTTATATGATCTGTTTCTAATTCCTGGAATGGTTACGATTTCATTTTGAACTGCTTCTTCTGCAATAGCACTTCCAAATTTCGTTTTTAGTAATTCAGCTTGATGCTGCATCACCATACAACCTTGTTTAATATCGCCGGTAATGATATTTCCGCCAAACGGAATAACAGCAGTATGGCGAATGATATTTTCATGAAAAATAGCTATATCAGTAGTACCACCTCCAATATCAATTAAACAAACGCCTGCCTCTTTTTCTTCGTCGCTCAACACGGCCAAACTCGATGCCAACGGCTCAAGAATTAAATTTTCAATATCCAATCCTGCGCGCTTCACACACTTATTGATATTATTAATTGCGTTGGTTTGTGCGGTGATAATATGGAAATCAGCTTCAAGCTTCACTCCAGACATTCCCACAGGATCTTTAATACCCTCTTCATAATCCACGATATAGTCTTGTGGCATTACGTGAATAATTTGAGAACCAGGAGGAGTTACGATACGGTGCATATCGCTTGTTAATCGATTGATATCCTCGATAGTAATCTCATCAGAAGTTTGCTGACGAGTAATACTTCCATGGTGAATGGTGCTGTTGATATGCTGACCTGCAATTCCAACATTTACCACGTGAATTTCAATTCCGGATGAATCTTCCGCTTCTTTCACTGCCTTTTCAATGGCGTGTACGGTGCGATCAATATTGACAACAATACCACGAATAACCCCATCAGAATCGGCTTTACCCATTCCGAGCACCTCCAATTTTCCGAATTCGTTTTTCTTACCTACTATCGCACATATCTTGGTGGTTCCAATGTCAAGCCCTACGATAATTTTTTCATTTTCCATGGTTGTTATTATTTTTAAGTGGTTGTTATTCAGCTATAATTTGATCCTTATATTCCAAGTTTACCCTAGAATATGTATTCCACCCCTTTGAGGGCAGCACCTGGGTATAAAACACCTTTAATTTTTTAAACTTTGATTCAATATTATCGGGATATCCGAATTCTATTAATTGCTTGCTCACCTGAGGCAAGAACTCTAATTTTCCTTTGGAGTTTATGTAGCACTCTGCCAGTTGAGCTCTCCAAAATTCGTCCTCATTGATTTTGTTAAATAGATTCAAATATTCACCTCCATCACCTGTCCAAAATTCAGCCTTTTTCATTTGGTCTGTACCTTTACCGCTAATCAAAATCACCCTAGAAACAAACTGTGACGAAACTGGAAATACTTCGCCAGTCGTCGTGATATAAGCATCCGGACCATTATTAATCATTATTCTAGCGATGGGACGCTTTAAAGTGACCGTTACCTGCAATTCATTATTCAAGGTTTTATATAACTCTGCTTGATGAACAAAAGGATTAGACTCTACTCGCTCTTCCAACATACCCAAATTGATATCATTTATAGGCTTACCTATTAAAGGCATATTTCCTTGGTCGGTTAAAATGGCTTGAATATCATCCTCAGATAAAAAATGGTTTTCAACATCATTTTTCAAAAACACCTTAATCGATTCACAGTTACGATTATCTCCCGAAATCACAGTAAAACCGATCAGCACGGCGAACACTCCTAAGAGTACCACCATTTTTAATTTTGTTGTCAATATGTTACGCCACCCTTTCATGCTTCCATTTTTCTTTTAAAGGTTGAACTAATTGATCAATATCTCCTGCGCCTACAATGGCCACCACTTCCCCTTCTGCTGGGGTAAACTCATTTAGCACGTATGATTTTGAACAAACCTGTTTTTCTGAACAGGTTATATCATCCAATAACATACTTGACTGAACTCCTTCGATTGGCAATTCTCGAGCAGGATAAATATCCAATAACAATACCCTATCGGCGATACTTAAGGATTCACTAAATCCTAATGCAAAATCGCGGGTCCTTGAATATAAATGCGGCTGGAATATGACAGTCACCTTTCGTGAAGCATACAATTCCTTTAGTGAAGTCAAAAACGCTTCAATTTCTTTAGGATGATGCGCATAATCATCGATTAACACGATATTATCTTGCTTTAAGACAAATTCAAATCGACGTTTCACACCACTAAAAGAGGCTAAGGATTTTCGTAATGTTTCGGGGTGGTAACCTAATAAATTCATCACTGCGGTTGCAGCAACTGCATTTTCAATATTATAAAAACCGGGGACGCCTAGTAAGAGCTTCTTGAGAAGTGAATTTTCAGCGTACAAATCATAAACAAAAAAGCCATCATTAATGGTAATATTACTGGCAAAAAATTGCCCCCGGTTAATTCCATATTCAAGAATATTACAAGTAGTCTGTTCATCGGTTAAATCCAAACCTTCATGAATGACTAATGATCCATTCTCTTTAATATTTTTAATAAACAATTTAAATCCTGTAGATAAATGGTCTTTATCACCATAAATATCTAGGTGGTCAGCATCAGCTGAAGTTACTACTGCAATTGAAGGGAATAGGCGTAAAAATGATCGATCGTACTCGTCCGCCTCTACCAGCATAACAGGTTCACCAGAACCGTCATGTTGAATATAATTGGAATTATAATTGGTACTAATCCCCCCCAAAAAGGCCGTAAACGTTCTATTTTGCTCCTTCAAAAGATGAGCAAGCAAGGTTGATGTAGTGGTTTTTCCGTGAGTTCCCGCTACGGCTATAGTAAAACATCCTTCTGTAATAATTCCCAGCACTTCCGACCTTTTGAATAATTGATATCCCAAGTCACGCAAATGATTTAATTGAGCATGGGAGGCTGGTATCGCTGGTGTATAAACAACAATATTATTATTTGAAAGCGTATTAAAGGCTTTTGGTATTAAAGAAATATCATCAGAAAAATGAACTTCGATTCCTTCGTTTTGTAATTGAGAAGTGAGTGGAGTTGGGGTTTTGTCGTATCCGCAAACCTTCACACCAACGGTATTAAAATACCTGGCGATGGCACTCATACCAATCCCTCCGATTCCGATAAAAAAGGCGCTATGGTATCCCTTCCAACTCAATTTAACATCGATTTAAGTTCATTAACAATATCTGTGGTCGCATTTGGCTTTGCCAAACTCAAAATGTTTTTAGAAAGTCGATCTCTTTCGCCTGCATCATTTGCCAACTGAATAATTGCCTGACCTAAGTGTTCAATAGCGTCTTTATCAGCAATCATTTTGGCAGCAGATTTATTAACTAAGCTTTCAGCATTTTTGCGTTGGTGATCTTCCGCCACATTTGGTGATGGTACGAAAATAACAGGCAAGGCAGTTAAGCATAACTCAGAAACGGAGAGAGCTCCAGCTCTGGAAACCACCACGTCAGCTGAATTATAGGCTAGATCCATTCGATCGATGAATTGTGTCATGTGAAGTCCCTCTTTTTGTGGAACTGTTTGCATTAATTCATCAAAATAAAACTTGCCTGTTTGCCAAATAACTTGAATCCCTGCATCTAAAATTGTATCGATGTCGTGTTTTAAAGCATCATTAATTGTTCTTGCACCTAATGATCCACCCAACACCAACAACGTGGTTTTATTTTCTTTCAGACCGAAATAAGCAAGACCTTCGGCTTTTAAACTGTGATTTTGCGTAATGGCTCCTCTTACTGGATTCCCAGTTAATATCAATTTATCCTGTTGGAAAAACCGCTCCATATCATCATACGCTACACACACTTTTTTCGCGTATTTAGACATCTGACGATTCGTTAAACCAGGGTATGAGTTTTGTTCTTGAAGCAATACAGGAATCCCTTTTCTACTCGCAGCTATTACTGTCGGTCCACTAGCAAAACCACCAGTACCAATTACAGCATGTGGTTTGAAGTTTTTAATAATTCGATTCGCTTTGAATATTGACCATACTAGTTTGATGGGAAACATAAGATTTTTAAGCGACAAACTTCTTTGAATACCGGCAATCCATAATCCTTCAATTGGGTAACCCGCCTGAGGTACTTTGGTCATTTCCATTCGGTCAGAAGCTCCTATAAACAGGATTTCTGCGGAAGGAAATTCCGACTTAAATTGGTCAGCAATAGCAAGCGCAGGGTAAATATGCCCTCCGGTTCCTCCACCGCTTACAATTAATCGATATGGTTGCTCTTTATTCAAATTATATTGCTTTTGGCATATTTTTTATAGGTGTTCCTTGTGTTTTCCACTCCTCATCAACCTCTCCACGGCTCACACTTAATATTATTCCCAACGATACTCCTGTAAATAAAAGAGAAGTTCCCCCCATACTTACCAGCGGTAATGGAATCCCTGTAACAGGACCTAATCCTACTACAACGCCCATGTTCACAAACGCCTGTAACACCAGGGCAAAGCTCAAGCCGGCAGATAACAAGCCGCCGTATGCCCTTTCACTGTTTGTCACCGCCTTCATACCCCGATAGAGCAGAATTAAATAGAGTATAATCACTACGATTCCACCTATTGAACCATATTCTTCAATGATTATAGCATACACAAAATCTGAATATGGATGAGGTAAAATGTTTCTTTGGATGCTTTTCCCTGGGCCTTGGCCAAATATTCCGCCATTTGCGACGGCAATTCGCGCTTGTTCTGCTTGGAAAGGCAAATCTTTTCCTGAAATAAAGGAATCAATCCTGCTGACAACTGTAGAACCCCGTTCTCCGACTGCAATCGCTAAACTTCCAGCTAAAATCCCCACAAAAACAAGCATCGTAAGGTATTTCACTGGCACACGACCCATAAACATAATGAGCATACAGGTCATGAATAATAATACCGCTGAAGAGAAGTTAGTTAAAGCAATCAAACCACAGATCAACCCGCTCCATCCCAAAATAGGCAGTAAGGTTGCTTTCAGATTGCCAATATCTTGTTGTTTTTTACTCAGCATACTTGCCAAATTCATGATAAGTGCCAAGCTAGCCATATCCGAAGGCTGGAAAGACTGGTTGATGAATGGAAGATGTATCCATCTACTTGCTGCATTCAAGCGTACACCATCCACAAATGTGTACAACAACAACGGTACACTTAAATACAATGCTACTTTTGATAGTTTTGAATAGTAACGATAATCAATTTTATGCGCTACCCACATCGCACCAAGCCCAAGCATTACGAGCATAGAATGCTTAAATAAATAGGACTCGGGATTATCTAACATTTTATATGCTAATGTTCCCGTGGCGCTATAAACTACCAGAATACTGATTACAGACAATGCTACCACTACCATCCAAATAACAGGGTCGCCCTGTAAGTTTTTGTCCATCCAAATTTTCGCTTGATCTTTCATCGGACTGGTTGGTTTAGTGAATCTGTTAATTCTTTTACTGCAGTTCTAAATTGATCACCCCTATCCTCGTAATTCTTGAATAAATCAAAACTTGCACAAGCAGGTGAAAGCAATACTACATCGTTTTTTTCGGCATAATTTAATGCCATCTGAACCGCCAATTTGATATCTTGAGTTTCAGAAATATCTTTAATTACACTTGAGAATGCCTTTTTCAATTTGCCATTATCTGTACCCAAGCAGATCAGTGCCTTAACGTGCTTTCTAACTAAGGCTTCAATTTCTTGATAGTTATTTCCTTTATCTACCCCTCCTGCAATCCAAATTAATGGGTGTTCAAAGCTATCCAAGGCATATTTCACTGCATCTACATTGGTTGCTTTGCTATCATTAACAAAATTCACACCCTTAATAGCTCCAACCAATTCCAATCGATGAGGAACTGCCTGGAATGACTTTAATCCTTGACGAATTAATTCATTTGAAACGCCACATTGCTTAGCTGCCAGTATAACACACATGGCATTAAAGAAATTATGTTTTCCTTTTAATGAAATCTCATTTGTAGAAATTTGCAAAGCAACTTCCCCTTGGATTACCATTCCATCTTCAGTTAAACAGGCGGCTGTATTCCTTGATGATAGAGAAACCAATTGAACTGTTTGCGCCGAAGAATCTTGGCTAATCAGATGGTCATCTCCATTTACAATGTACACTCCATCATTTTTTATAAGCTGACCTAATCGGTTTTTACTGGCAGTATAATTTTCCATAGTACCATATCGATTGATATGATCTGGAGTGATATTCAACAAAATCCCGACATCAGCACGAAAATCCTTCAATCCATCTAATTGAAAACTACTAGCTTCAACTACAAAGAAATCATGATCGTTATAAGCTAATTCACCAGCAAAGCTATTTCCCACATTCCCCACAGCTACTGCATCCAAACCTGCAATTTTCAATAAATGTGCAGTTAGCATGGTTGTAGTAGTTTTTCCATTGGTACCTGTTATCACCACGATAGTCGCATTGGTATAACGCGAAGCAAATTCCAACTCATCAATTACCGGTATTCCATTAGCTAAAGCCGATTGAATGATTGGCGCATTATCTGGAATCCCTGGGCTTTTAATTATTTCAGAAGATTGCATAATCAACTTTTCTGAATGGCTACCCATTTCAAATTCCACTCCATTTGCATTGCAATATTCCTGCACTTCCTGCTTAATTGCAGAAACATCTGAAAGAAATACATCCATTCCATGTTTTCGTGCAAGTTTCAGTGCTCCGAAACCGCTTTCTCCAGCGCCCAATATGGTAATGAAATTTTTCATCTCAGTTTCAAAGTTGCTAGGGTTAGAATGGCTAATAATATTCCTACTATCCAAAATCTTGTTACAATTTTAGACTCATGCATTTCCATTTTTTGATAATGATGGTGAAGCGGTGACATTTTGAAGATTCTTCTTCCCTCACCGTATTTTCTTTTGGTGTATTTAAAATACCCTACTTGAATAATCACGGATAAATTTTCAATTAAAAAGATCCCACACAACAAAGGAATCATCAATTCTTTACGTACTGCTAATGCCAATACCGCGATAATACCCCCTAGAGACAAACTACCTGTATCTCCCATAAACACTTGTGCCGGATAGGAATTATACCATAAGAAACCTAAACAAGCTCCGACGAAAGCAGTACAGAAAATTACTAACTCACTCAAGTTCGGGATATGAAGAATGTTCAAATAATCGCTAAAGTCGAAACGTCCGGAAACATAGGCCAGAATTGCGAGCGTAAGACCTATAATTGCGGAAGTCCCCGCGGCGAGGCCATCAATTCCATCGGTAATATTTGCGCCATTTGAAACTGCTGTTACCACGACGATAACTAATAACACATATATTACCCAAGTATATTCAGAAGGGACGAAAGGAATCAAATTATCATAATCCAATTCGTTATTTTTAGTAAAAGGGACTGTTGTTTTAGTTGATTTCACGTCCTCATACTTATGTTGTACGATATTATTTTCAACTGAAACCGTTTCGTTATATTCTCTTACTACCACATCCTCATGGAAATACAAGGTTAACCCTACGATTAAGCCAATTAGAATTTGACCGGCCACTTTAAATTTCCCTGCTAAGCCCTTCTTATTCTTTCTGAAAACTTTGATATAATCATCCGTAAACCCAACTAACCCCAATCCCAATGTGGTTAAAAGGAGAAGCAGAATATAGATATTATCAATTTTCGCGAATAATAAAGTAGGGACAATAATAGCAGCGATAATGATTAAGCCCCCCATGGTTGGTGTGCCTTGTTTTTCTTGTTGCCCTTTAAGACCTAAATCTCTTATTGATTCTCCAACCTGCTTATTTCTTAGAATCGATATTAATTTTTTACCAAAAAAGACGGTGATTAAAAGAGACAAAATTGCAGCCATACCCGCTCTGAAGGAAATGTATTGAAACACACCAGTTCCCCAGAAATCAAAATGTTTGTCGATATATTCAAACAAATAGTATAGCATTGATCTATTTTATTTTATTAATAACATTCTGTTTAAAACTTCTCTATCATCAAAAGGCATTCGCTCACCCATAACCTCTTGATACTTTTCATGTCCTTTACCCGCTAACAAGATGATATCACCCTTATCTGCTAGCATACAAGCGGTTTTAATAGCCTCTTCCCTATCCAAAATTTTGAGCACTTTTCTCATTTCATTCGGATTTAAACTACGAACCATATCTTCTATAATTTCAGTAGGGTCCTCAAATCTTGGATTATCAGCCGTGAAAATCACTTTGTCACTTAAATTACACGCAATTGACGCCATTAAAGGACGTTTTCCCTTATCTCTATTTCCGCCACAGCCAACTACTGTTATTACCTTTTCATTACCAGTACGTACTTTTCCAATGGTAGAAAGCACATTTTCCAGCGCATCGGGGGTGTGAGCATAATCGATAATTCCTGTAATCCCAGCTTCGCTATTTACCTTATTAAATCGGCCATTTACGCCTTCCATTAATGAAAGAACTCGCAAAACCTCATCACTATCTTCGCCTAGTTTTACTGCTGTTGCATAAACAGACAATAAATTATATCCATTAAATTCGCCAATCAGACGGAACCACACCTCTTTGTGATCAATTTCCATTTCAAGACCTTGTAGGGTGTCGGATAACATTCGGCCTTTAAAATCAGCCATGCTTTTAATACCATAAGTCACTTTTTCCGCCTTGGTATTTTGCATAATCACCATTCCTCTTCGATCATCATTGTTTGAAATAGCAATGGCGCTTGATTTTAGATTATCAAACAATATTTTTTTCGCTTTCAAATAATTTTCCAGTGTTTCATGGTAATCGAGATGATCGCGGGTAATATTCGTGAATATGGCTACTTCAAAATCAAGTCCGAAAGTTCTTTTCTGAACCAATGAATGTGAGCTAACTTCCATAAAACAATGAGTTACCCCATTGTCAACCATTTGTTTCATTAGTTTATTCAAGGTAATTGAATCAGGGGTAGTATGCGTTGAAGGCAATTCCTCCTCATTCATCTTGATACAAATCGTTGAAATCAATCCAGAATGATACCCCAGTTTCATAAACAATTGGTATAATAAAGTAGCAACTGTTGTTTTTCCATTGGTTCCGGTCACCCCCACCAACGTTAACTTTTCAGAAGGGTTTCCATAAAAGTTAGAAGCAACCCTTGCTAGTGCTTCATTTGTATCTTCCGCCGCTACGAATGCAATTTCATCTGGCGATCCTGTTGGGATTTCATTACATAGAATT
>JAHEMU010000297.1:3046-4037 GCA_024643485.1 Cytophagales bacterium | reverse complement strand
GTATCCCAAATGGATGCTCGTAAGCGTATCATTAATAACTGAACCTTTAAATGAGGAATTGTCTGTATTAAAAAGTTCATCCTCTTGCCATTCAGGCATTTTCAATTCACTATTGGGGCCAAAGCCACTATATCTCACAGCCGTATTCAATGGGTCTAAAATCCAATCCTTGCCGTTAACAACTACCTTATAGTCCAATCTTGCATTTCTTGGAAGATATAGTGTTTTATACCATAAGGTGGTATTTTGAATTTGGCTTCCTTGGGTGTTTATTGTTGTGTCGCTCCCCCACCGATTAAAATCACCATGCCAGGAAACCGAATTAGCCGCACCATTATATAAAAATGTGACACTATCTTGATCCTTAAACGGCACTTGATTCACTCGCACCAGTGAGTCTACTAATTCATTCGCAACTAGTTGCTTTTTAACCGTATCCTGTTCATTAAAAACAGTGGCTAACACCCCTCCTTTTCTTTCAATTGTCCTATTTGAAATACAACAATTCAGGGTAAAAACGGCTAAAAAAAAGAAAAACAGATGCTTCATAGCTATATTTTACTATAATACTTGGAAAAAATACAAATTATGTTTAAATTAGTAAGCTAAACAAAGTTGTAATTAAATCGTTTAATTAATTATTGCTTGTAAATTAATATAAATCGTGTCGAAAAAGCTTTTTATTTTTTGCGCCGCCATATGTTTTTCATCTATGGTTAATGCTCAATTCCAGGAACGCGGATTGGGAGCAGGTGTAGCATTCGAATTCGGTCTGAATCCCAAGGTTGATTATATGTCTTGGCAGACTGAAAATAGTACGACTTCTATTTTCCCTAAGAATAGAATTTCAATTGGTCCAACTATACAATTTAAAAATTATCAAAAATTCCAAGTGGAATCCTCATTGCGTTTCACAAAAAGCACCTATTTACATCCTCAGACGTCTATACTCGGTACTCAGGATTTTAATGTACTCGATTTTAGCTTCCCG
>JAHEMU010000297.1:1699-3036 GCA_024643485.1 Cytophagales bacterium | reverse complement strand
ACCAATATTCCATTCTTAGCTCATTCCTCTATTGTTTATCAAATTGGAGCCGAAATCAATTATCGTGTTATCCCTCAGCAAGCAAATATGTCAGGTGATTTCTCGTATACTACACCAAGTGTATTCGCGGGGATTCGCTTAGCTTCTGAAATTAAATGGTATGGCAGATTTGAATATGGAGTAAATTATACCCGTAATTTAAATGCAGACCATACTTTTAGTTTAGCTAACACAGATGCCCCCTCTACCAATGTGAATATCTCTCAGAAAATGGGGCAAATCAATTTAACCTTGACTTACTTTTTTACTCCAAGAGTATTCAATTGGTCAAAAAACAGGTATAATTTAGATGGGATTTTGGATTAATTTTATTCCATTATCACCACACCATTCGCGACAAAGCTAATTTCTTTTTTAGGTTCTACTATCGCTGCAATTTCATCGGCTGACTTGCCTTTATCTTCAGCATAATGACGAAGTGTTTCAACATCTGTCATTTTGATTTTCGCTAACCCTTGAATAGCAACTTCCTTACCACTTAAATCTTTTGGTACAAAAAATCCATAATCCTTAAATGTAACACGCATTTCTGACCCATCTGGAAGTTCAGCAGTCATCCAACATCCCTTATTCTGGCAAACATCTTTTACCTTAATGGTGGTTATTACATTGGCGATGCTGTCACTTGAATTGATTTGATCGACGAACCATTGAGTAGCTTTCAACTCATCTAACTCCACAGTCTCACCGAAATTATTACTTACTTCGGCAACTACTTCTAGCTTTTCTTCTTGTTTTGCGTCTTGCTTGCACCCTACTACAACTGATACAAATAACAAAATGGCTAATAATCTCATATTTATTTCTTTAAATTAAAATTCAGACTAATTCATAGCGTAAAAATACTTCAATGTCATATCGATTCCAATTCCTGTCTCGGTTTTTAAAAGAATTCATCTGATTCGTTTTATTAATCCGGAAAATAGGTGCTTTTCAAAACCTAAGTATTTACTTTGTTGCGATATAATTAGCATTCTTATATATTCATGCATGGACTTTAAATTAACTAGTGAATTTGTTCCAACGGGTGACCAGCCAAAAGCGATTAAACAGCTATATGAGGGGTTAGAAAACGGGGAGCGATTTCAAACATTATTGGGGGCAACAGGTACTGGTAAAACCTTTACAATGGCTAATTTGATTGCCCAACAAAATCGTCCAACCTTAATACTAAGTCATAATAAAACTCTAGCTGCACAGTTATATGGTGAGTTTAAAAAATTCTTTCCAGACAATGCAGTAGAGTATTTTATAAGTTACTACGACTATTACCAACC
>JAHEMU010000297.1:0-1689 GCA_024643485.1 Cytophagales bacterium | reverse complement strand
CCACTAATCTATATATTGAGAAGGATTTATCAATTAATGAGGAAATTGAAAAACTTCGGTTGAGTACCACTTCTTCTTTGCTGACAGGTCGACGTGATATAGTAGTTATCGCTTCTGTTTCCTGTATTTATGGTATTGGAAACCCGGAAGAGTTCGGTAAAAATGTACTATCTCTTCAAAAAGGAATGTCAATTCCACGAAATAAACTCCTTCTGTTATTGGTGGATATCCTGTACAGTCGATCTGAAATAGATTTTAAAAGAGGAACATTTCGTGTAAAAGGAGATACGGTTGATATTTTTATTGCATACGGTGATTTTGCCTATCGTCTATTTTTCTGGGACGATGAAATCGAAGATATACATCGAATTGAGCCGCATACTGGAAAAAAAATAAGTTCTGAAGATGCCATTACTATTTTCCCAGCCAATTTGTTTGTAACGGGAAAAGAACATTTACATCACGTGATTCACCAAATACAAGATGATTTAATGGATCAAATCAACCTTTTTGAACGTGAACGTAGACATTTAGAAGCAAAAAGATTAAAAGAACGCACGGAATTTGATTTAGAAATGATGCGTGAGCTTGGGTATTGTTCTGGGGTAGAAAATTACAGCAGGTATTTTGACAAAAGAAAGGCAGGTGATCGTCCTTTCTGCTTGATGGACTATTTCCCTGATGATTTTTTGATGTTTATAGATGAAAGTCATGTTACCATTCCTCAAGTTCGTGCCATGTGGGGAGGAGATCGATCTAGAAAAATCAATTTGGTTGATTTTGGCTTTCGATTACCTTCCGCGCTCGACAATAGACCTCTTACTTTCAATGAATTTGAAGGGCTTCTGAATCAGGTTATTTTTGTTAGTGCAACGCCTTCAGATTATGAATTAAGGCAGTCCGAAGGAGTGGTAGTTGAGCAAATTATACGTCCTACTGGTCTTTTAGACCCCGAAATTGATGTTCGGCCGAGTACAAATCAAATTGATGATCTACTCGATGAAATAAATTATCGAATTAAGAAGAAGGAACGAGTTCTTATCACCACGTTAACAAAACGTATGGCTGAAGAAATGCATCAATTTTTGGAGCGCACTGGCATTAAATGTAGATACATACATTCAGAAGTTGATACCCTCGACCGCGTGGAAATATTACGTGATCTTCGATTGGGTGTATTTGATGTTTTAGTAGGTGTTAATTTATTGAGAGAAGGTCTGGATTTACCGGAAGTTTCTTTAGTTGCCATCTTAGACGCTGACAAAGAAGGATTTCTTCGAAACAAAAAATCATTGATTCAAACCATTGGAAGGGCCGCTCGTAATGCAAATGGAAGGGTAATTATGTATGCGGATAAAATGACAGATAGCATGAAAGCAGCGATTGACGAAACTAGCAGGCGGCGCATGGTTCAACAGGAGTATAATCAACTTCATGGAATCACCCCTACTACTATTCTCAAATCGAATGAAGAAGTCCTTTCCAATAAAAAATCAGGAGCGAAAGGCAAGGCACAACCCAGATATTATATTGAAGAAGAAAATGCCTCTATAGCCGCTGACCCACTTATTCCAGCAATGAATGTTTCAGATTTAACCAATTTGAGAGAAGAAACGAAGAAATTGATGGAAAAAGCCGCCCGTGAACTTGAATTTATTGAAGCAGCAAGATAAATTCAAGTTCACGGGC
>JAHEMU010000296.1 GCA_024643485.1 Cytophagales bacterium | reverse complement strand
GACCACTTCCAACTATAATACATTTATTGTGGTCTGACACCGCTTTAAACCTTGGCTTCCACAAATCTAATACTATTTCCTGATCGGATACTTCGGCTTGGATATGGACCACCACTTGTCGTTTTCTAGCATCAATAGACCGCTTGAGAATCCGTGCAAATTTCGCTCCTGTTTTTGACAATACAATCTCCTCTGGGACTTCCGACTTAAACGCTTCTTCTGGAGACAACGTTAAATTTACAGCACTTTTGCTCATGAATAAATCATTTTTTTACTTGAAAAACGTACCCAAAATTAAGTCCGAATTGAAAGGACAAAAATACATTTTTATATGGCAGTTCGCTAAATTCACCCACATTTTCAGGAGCTATTTTTAGTTGACGATATCCCACTCCCCCCCCAGCAAAGGCATCAATCGAAAATCCAGTATTATTTCTCTTTTCAAGAAGATGGTATCCAAACAAAAGATGATACATGATGGACTGTTCCGGGGCACCAATTTGTTGTTGAATTGCAGGCAACGGAGGAGAAACCAAGATATTTTTTTTATGAGTAAAATTCAAATAATGAAGTTCGTGTCCAAAGTACCACAAACCGGGATTTTCGCTTACGTTATAAAATTTTTGTCGAAAAGAGAGGGCATAACCTCTTTTATAAATGTTATCAACAGCTACATTGGCATCAGACTCAAAAAACGGATCACGAATTAACTCTAGCTCCAATTCATAACCTAACCGGTCTTCAGAATAAAATTCCAGTGCCAATGGTAGTGTTCCAGCAAATAAAAATAAAGGATTTGTCCCCACTACAAGTCCTTGGAATTCATCCTCTTTTCTTTTAAAATATTTTATTTTATTTCGAGTTACGGTGTAGTCATTATCATTAAAATTAATCGAATTATCGGGAGGAGAAACTATAAGCATATCATTAGAAATACTAGCATCATCATAAAACGGCCGGTAATATCCAGTAAGTTCTCCTTTTTCATCATACATCTCCCACGAGCCTATTCTGCGGTTATCTTGCAAATTTCCCATCATTTTTTTTGTGCCGTCTGAATAATACCCATGATATATACCGGTACCACCTACAAAATCACAAGTACCTTCTAACTCTCCTGAGGCATAATAATATTTCCAATTCCCTTCATTAACTCCATTCACTACCTGCCCTTTTACTTTCAATTTTCCTGTTTTGAAATATTCTTCATAAGTACCCGTTCCTAAAGCATAATTTCCTCTCCCCATCAATTTCCCATCTGAAAAGTAAAGTGTCCATTCTTTATCTTTTAATCCATTAGAATAATCACCTTCACTGCTTATTTTACCATTTTTATAAAAGTATTTCCAATTGCAATTGGCATCGTCATTTTTATAGCTTCCCTCAGAAGAAATAGCACCATTAGGATAGTAATATGTCCATTTATCCGTTTTTTTACCATTTATGTATACTCCAGTCGCTTGCAGTTGTTTGGTCGTACTCGGACTCACTCTTTTATAGAAATAACTCCATTTTCCTTCGTTATCGAAACCAATTTTGTTCCCTTCCGCTGAAACATCTCCGTTGTTATAAAATTCAGTATAAGTACCTTGATTTCCAGAGTAAATGCCAATTCCCTTAATTACGCCACTTTCAAAAAATGTTTTCCATTGGCCTTCCATTAGATTTGCCACAAAAGTTCCTTCGTTTTTGAGCGCGCCGTTTTCATAGTAAAACTTCCAATTGCCTACCCTATTTTCCTTTTCAATTGCACCTTCCATGCTTTTCGAGCCACTTTCATAAAAATAAGTCCAATACCCTGCTTCATTTCCGGTTACTTGCATTTTCATTTTTAGAGGCCCCGTTTCAAAATAAAATTTCCATTCGCCGATGGGTTCATTATTATAAAATATGCCTTCTGATTCGATATGACCGCTTAAATAGTAAGAAAGATACTTTCCACTTAAAATGCCGGATTTCGCATCTTTTAACGTATATATTTCCTTTATTTTTTTATGTGAAGTATCGTGATAGGAATACTGAGTTATTCCTTGCCCGTTTAAATTTAACCAGGAGGAGAAGAAAAACATACAAGCTACAAACGACCGACTAAGCATAAAACAAAGATACAGAAATATTGAATATATGGATTTTTAAAATTTCAGTAGAATAAAAATTGAAAATGTTTATAGAATTGAATAATTGGTATTTATTTTACACTAAATTTAATGATATGGCAAAGCATGATCCTTTTGAATCACCTGATTTTTTACAAATGGATGATCTTCTTTCTGAAGAGCATTTAATGGTGAGAACAGCAATAAGAGATTTCGTTAAAAAAGAAATTTCACCAAACATTGAAAAATGGGCTGAAGAGGCACATTTTCCATATGAAATTGTTAAAAAATTTGGTGATATAGGCGCTTTTGGTCCCACGATTCCGACTGAATATGGCGGAGGGGGTATGGATTATATTTCCTATGGTCTTATAATGCAGGAAATAGAGCGTGGAGATAGTGGAATGAGAAGTACTGCTTCTGTTCAAGGATCATTGGTGATGTATCCAATCTATAAATTTGGTTCTGAAGAACAAAGAAAAAAATACCTTCCCAAATTAGCTTCAGGTGAGTTTCTTGGATGTTTTGGGTTAACCGAACCTAATCATGGTAGCAATCCTTCTGGAATGCTTACCACTATAAAGGACGACGGCGATCATGTGATATTGAATGGTGCAAAAATGTGGATTTCAAACGCACCTAAAGCCGACATCGCGGTGGTTTGGGCGAAAAATGAGGAAGGCCGTATTAAAGGTCTGATAGTAGAACGAGGAATGGAAGGATTCACTACGCCTGAAACACATGGAAAATGGTCGCTAAGGGCAAGTGCTACAGGTGAATTGGTATTTGACAATGTTCGAGTGCCTAAATCCAATATCCTACCAAATAAAGATGGATTAGGAGCTCCAATGATGTGTTTGGATTCCGCTCGTTTCGGAATTGCGTGGGGAGCTATAGGCGCTGCAATGGATTGTTATGATTCAGCTAGAAGATATTCGCTGGAGAGAATTCAATTTGACAAGCCAATCGGTTCGTTTCAATTGGTTCAAAAGAAATTAGCTGAAATGCTGACTGAAATAACAAAAGCTCAATTACTTAACTGGCGAGTTGGTGCTATGATGAATGAAGGGAAAGCAACAACACCTCATATAAGTATGGCCAAAAGAAATTCTGTTGAAGTAGCTCTTAACATCGCAAGAGAAGCTCGACAAATTCATGGAGCAATGGGGATCACTGGAGAATACCCAATGATGCGTCATATGATGAATTTAGAATCTGTTATCACTTATGAAGGAACACACGATATTCATTTGCTGATATTGGGTAAGGAAATCACAGGTATACAATCCTTTTTTTGATTGATAAAAACAATTAGATAAACTACATCATTTTAATTAATTTTGCAGCCCATGAATAAAAAGGTCGCTTTTCATACATTGGGCTGCAAACTTAACTTTAGCGAAACAAGTGCTGTTGCCCGCGATTTTGAAGCCAAAGGTTTTCAGAAAGTCGCTTTTGAGGATACTCCCGATGTATTTGTTATTAACACATGCTCGGTAACTGAGAATGCTAATAAAAAATGTAGAACTATTGTAAATCAGGCCAGAAAGGTCTCTCCCAATGCTTTCATCGCCATTATGGGATGCTTTGCGCAACTAAAACCTAAAGAAGTTGCCACCATGCCCGGAGTTGATGCTGTTTTAGGTGCTTCTGAAAAATTTAAACTTTTAGAGCTAATTGAATCCTTCGAAAAACAGCCTGAGGCCCTTATTTTTGCGGATGAAATTAGCCATGCTACACAATTCCATTCTTCTTACTCTATAAACGATAGAACGAGAACTTTTCTAAAAGTTCAAGATGGCTGCAATTACAGTTGTACCTTTTGCACTATTCCTTTAGCTAGAGGAAAAAGCCGCTCCGACAATCCAGAAAACATTGTGAACCAGGCCATTGAAATTGGTAATCAAGAGATAAGAGAAATTGTTCTCACGGGTGTGAATACCGGTGACTATGG
>JAHEMU010000295.1 GCA_024643485.1 Cytophagales bacterium | reverse complement strand
CTTCCAATATAAAGGGGCGTATATCATTTGTCATCACCCTGCTTGGATGGTACTAGAAGGAAAACTTTTCACTTTTGAAAAAGCAGTAGATGGTAAAAAGATACTTCCTTTCTTGAATAAAAAATTCATAGTTGTTCCAAAAAAATTGGAAGAAACTTATTACAAAAAATTTATCGCACCGTTGATTGAAACCTTCGACGTTTACGCGAAAGGATTTGAAATAAAGACCTACCACAGTGATCCAAAACCTCAATTGAGGTTAACAACTTTGCGGAAAACATTAACAGTTTCCAATCTTTTTGAAGAAACGGCCATTGAAGACAAGGATTTTGAGAATGACGATATCATTATTGAACTGAGTTTTATCTACAATCGATTTATTTTTAAAGCGGATAAGGTCGGGGAGGTAAATGTGAAATTGGAGAAAGCGGGAGAGGAATATACTTTTTACCGAGTAAACCGAAATATTGAGCAGGAAAAAAACATTTTGAGGCAACTGATCTCGTCTGGCTTACAATTCAAGCATGCGAAATCTGTGCTTCCTAAGTCGAATGCTTTCGAATGGATTAAAAATAACCACAGCTTATTAAGAGCTCTGGATATTGAAATCATCCAGGAATCTGCTGATAATAAGACTTATTTTATTGGAGAGCCTGTTATTCAGATTAAAATCAATGAAAACATCGATTGGTTTGACATCGAGGCGGTTATCCAATTTGGGGAATTTACCATTCCATTTAATCAGCTTAGAAAATATATCCTTTCCAAAAAAACCGAATTTACCCTTCCAAACGGACAAATAGCGGTAATTCCAGAAAGCTGGATCACCGAATACAATGAATTGTTTGCGTTCAGTGAAGTGAATGAAGACACCGAAGGAATACAACTTAAAAAATACCATATTGCCTTGGTGGAAGAATTAGAGGCCGAAAATCTCGCTCATCTTACCATTAGCAAAAAATTAGAGAAGCTTCGCGATTTCACGAAAATTGAAGACATTACTCCTCCGGAGGGATTTAATGGACTTTTACGGCCTTATCAACAAGCAGGATTTAATTGGTTGAATTTTCTTAACCACTTTAAGTTTGGAGGTTGTTTAGCCGATGACATGGGATTGGGAAAAACTGTTCAGGCCCTGAGTCTTATTCAGCATCTTAAAGAAAATAATCAACAAGGAACCTCATTACTCGTTTTGCCCACCTCGTTGGTTTATAACTGGGAAAATGAAGCTCGAAAATTCACTCCCGATTTAAAAGTATTCACCTATACAGGATCAAATCGGGATAAAAATCCAGAAAAACTAAACGAATACGACTTGGTGCTAACCACCTACGGAATTATCCGCCTGGATTACGATATATTAAGTGGATTCTTTTTTAATTATATTATTCTTGACGAGTCCCAAGCCATTAAAAATCCCTCTTCTCACATTTCTAAAGCTGTGAGATTTCTAAATGGAAGGAACCGATTAATTTTAACAGGTACCCCTTTAGAAAATAGCACCATGGATTTGTGGTCACAAATTGATTTTATCAACCCAGGCTTGCTAGGATCGAAAGGATTTTTCAAAAAGGAATTTTTAAAACCAATTGAAAAACAGGGTGATCTTAAGAAAATAAAACGATTATCCGGTATGATAAAACCATTTATCATGCGTAGGCACAAGTCACAAGTTGCTACGGAGTTGCCTGAAAAAGTGGAGAATGTGTATTACTGTAGCATGACTCCCGAGCAAGAGGAATTGTATGAAGAAACGAAGTCGGCATATAGAAACCAGATTATTTCACAGACAGACAATAAGTGGCTAAAAACTAATCAATTATTGGTATTACAAGGACTTACCAAGTTACGACAAATTGCCAATCACCCTTTCATGATCGACGATACCTACGAAGGTACATCAGGTAAAATGGAAGATGTGGTATCCATGATAGATTCTACCATCGGTGAACATAAAATATTAATCTTTAGTCAATTTGTTAAACACCTCAAAATATTCCAACGTCATCTCGACCAACAACATATCTCCTATGCCTATCTAGATGGGTCAACTAAAGATCGGCAAAAGGAAGTGGAAACTTTTCAACAACGCGAGGACATTAAGATCTTTTTAATTTCATTAAAAGCGGGGGGTGTAGGTTTAAATTTAACTAAAGCCGACTACGTATTTATTCTAGATCCGTGGTGGAACCCAGCAGCAGAAGCCCAAGCCATTGACCGAACCCATCGAATTGGACAAGAAAACAAAGTTTTTGCCTATAAATTCATTACTAAAAATTCGGTTGAAGAGAAGATTCTTATGCTTCAGCAGCGGAAACTCAAATTATCAAATGATCTCATCACCACCGAAGAGAGCTTCGTTAAATCACTTACTACGGAAGATATAATAAGTATACTCACTTAGATGGATGTCGACTCGCAATTATATTTTATAGCCCTTGTTCCCCCCTCTCCGATTCAGGAAGATCTGATGAAATTAAAAGTAGAAATGAGGGACTTGTTTAATTCCAAAGCCAGTTTGAACAGCCCCGCTCACATTACCCTTCACATGCCGTTTAAATGGAAGGAAAAAAAGAAAAACACCTTAATTGAAGCACTGAGCGGCATATCGTTTCCAGAATTCCATTTACAAATATCCGGATTCGATAGATTTGAACCCAGGGTTATTTTTGCCGATGTCGACCACCCTACTGAACTTTTTAGTTTACAAAAGAAGGTTTCGGTCGTTTGCCAGAAACTAGGCCTTGGAGATAGTACCTATCGCGATAAAGGTTTTCATCCACATATTACCCTTGGATTTCGGGATCTCAAAAAAAATATTTTTCCAGCTGCATGGAGTCATTTCAAACAAAAGAAACTAGAAACCTCTTTTATTGTGAAAGAATTTGTACTGCTTCAACACGATGGGAAATTATGGCACAAACACCATACCTTTCTCACTAATTAAATTGAACGCTGTCTGACGATTTACCACGTTCAAGGCGCATGCTTTTAGTTACTCCACCTACCTTTACGTGTACCAAATTGATTTGGTCATCATAAACCCGTGTTAGCACGTCATACTTTACAGAAACAGATTTGGCTTTTTTAACTTTTGGAACTTGAACGTATATAAAGGTGACTTCAGCATTCAGCTCATATCCTAAGTATTCAGTTTGTAGTCGTTTATTATCCACCTCCACTGCAAAATGCTTTTGGACATACTTTTTAAACTCAGCATCCATCCATTCTTTGGATTTTAGTCCCATATCAAGATTGGGGACACCCAGTTCCATAGCCAATTCTCGTTCCAAATCATCGGTAAAAATGCGTTGAGAAATTTCAATAGCCTTGCGGTCGGAGTCTAATTCTATCTCACAAATACTCACGTGCATGGGATGTTCTTGCTTTCCCGCAAATAAGCTAACAACCGTTAATAACAAAACCTTATACATTCCTTAACTATTGATATTAATATTCAAAATTATACTATATAATTGCATTCCTAAAACTTTATGACACAATTTCAACTTTACTTTGAGCTGGGCCTCGATCACATCCTTGATCTTAGAGGATTTGATCATATGATATTTATTATCATACTTTGTGCCATTTATTTAATTCGGGATTGGAAAAATGTAATTGTGTTAATTACCGCTTTTACAGTTGGCCATTCTTTGACTTTAGCGTTGGCTACTTTCAAAGTAGTAAATGTTAATCCGGCCATGGTCGAATTTCTAATACCCGCCACCATACTCATCACCGCACTGAGTAACATATTTAAGCCAGAAAAATACAAAAGCAATCGAGTGATACATTTGAATTATTACCTGGCGCTGTTTTTTGGGTTAATACATGGTTTGGGCTTTTCCAATAACTTGCGGAGTTTGTTGGGAAAAGATGAAAACATACTTATTCAACTGCTTTCCTTCAATTTGGGTATTGAAGTGGGGCAATTAGCGATCGTTCTTGTGTTTTTGCTAATTAGTTTTCTTTTTGTTGATTTGATGAATGTAAATAAACGCGACTGGAGATTAGTTATTTCATCCTTTGGTGGAGGAATCGCACTTCTT
>JAHEMU010000294.1 GCA_024643485.1 Cytophagales bacterium | reverse complement strand
CTTATAAAGGGCGCTGATTTATTAGTCGATGGAGCTTCGTCAATTGGTAAATCCCTCAAAATTTCCAGCTTAGTTATTGGTTTAACCATCGTTTCTTTCGGAACAAGTTTACCCGAATTATTAGTCAATTTAGTAAGTAGTTTTAACGGTAACGGCGATATAGGCGTTGGGAATGTGTTAGGTAGTAACATTGCAAATACCCTACTTATATTAGGTGCGAGCGCGGTGATCTTTCCTTTGGCTATCACCAAGAATACGTATTTCATCGAGGTTCCATTTTCACTAACTGCAACTTTATTAGTCGGTTTTTTAGCGAATACAGAGTTACTGCAAGAGGGTCATGGACATACTATTAGTATGACGGATGGTCTAATTTTATTATTTTTCTTTGGGCTATTTATGGGCTATGTATATGTAGCTTCAAAAGAAAAATCATCCCATGATTTTGATACGGTAGAAACGGAATCGCCACCAATGACTTATACAAAATCCATCATTTTCATATTGATTGGAATGGTATGCTTGTACTTTGGAGGCGAGTGGGTAGTTGCAGGAGCAGTAAAGATTGCTTTGGAATTTGGGATGAGTAAATCATTCGTCGGCTTAACCATTATCGCCATTGGTACTAGTTTGCCGGAGTTGGTTACAAGCGTAACGGCAGCGTTCAAAAAGAATGCAGATATTGCAGTGGGAAACGTTGTGGGTTCTAATATTTTTAATTTATTGTGGATATTGGGTTTAAGCGCCACTATAAAGCCTATCGACTATCAAGAAGTGAGTAATTTGGATGTATATATGATCATTGCATCCAGTACTTTGCTCATAATGGCCATCGTTATTGGCAAGCGGGCGGTCATCAGCCGGTATGAAGGAGCCATATTTCTTATTGTTTATTTTGTATACATTTACTCGCTTTTAGTTCGAGAAGGAATCATTGCTTGATTTTATTTCATTTTTTATTGTGAATTTAAAAGTAGTTTTCTACCTTTGCAGCCCTGTAAATGTAAAGGAGGTGTATTAATTATGATTATCATTAACGTAAAAGAAAACGAATCAATCGACAAGGCGCTTAAAAGATTTAAGAAGAAGTTCGAGAAAACTGGTGTTTTAAAAGAACTCAGAGGTCGTACGTTTTATGAGAAACCTTCAGTAACTAAGAGAACTCAAAAAATCAAGGCTGCATATCGTCAGTCGAAATTTGCGGAAGAAAATTATTGATTCTGTTTATTTCAAGCGACAAATTTTATAGATTAGTACTGCCCACAAGCAGTACTTTTTTTTTATGAAAGAATCTTTCCTCAGATATTTAAAATTTGAAAAGCGATATAGTGAACATACCATCACTTCTTATCGTATAGATCTGGGCCAATTTGAAGAGTACCTATCCCGCGAATTTCCTGAAACTGAGTTAGCTCAAGCTGAACACCACATGTTGCGAGGCTGGGTAGTCGAATTAATGGAAATTGGAAATAACGCCGCAACAGTAAATAGAAAGATTTCCACGCTAAAAGCCATATTTAAATTTTTGGTAAAACGCGAACTCCTCGAAGTGAATCCTGCTTCTAGAATAAAAATGTTAAAAAAACCTTCCCGATTACCAAAATTTGTTAGGGAAAATGATATATTGAGTTTACTGGATCACATTGAATTTGAAAATACTTTTGAGCAATTAAGAGATAAAATTATTTTTGAATTATTATATGGAACTGGAATTCGATTAAGTGAGTTACTAGGTATAGAAGAGGACGATATTCAGTGGGATAAGAGAGAGTTAAAGGTGCTCGGAAAAAGAAACAAAGAGCGAATTATTCCGTTTAATATTCAATTGAAAGAAAGTTTGGAACAATATATATCAAAGAAAAATGAACGCTTTCCAAACCTGAATAGAGGTAAATTAATTGTTACCGATTCAGGCGAAGAGGCATATCCCATGCTGATTTATCGAACGGTAAAGGATTACTTGGGAAGGTTTACCACTCTTGATAAAAGAAGTCCACACGTATTGCGACATACTTTTGCTACTCATTTACTCGATAAAGGAGCAGATCTAAATGCGGTAAAGGAATTGTTGGGCCATAGCAGTTTGGCAGCAACTCAAATTTACACGCATAATTCATTGGAAAAAATTAAGGCAGCTTACAAGCTTGCCCATCCAAAAGCTTAATTTTGTGTCATTTAAAACTTAGAACTATGAAGCTACAAATGCATTCAATCCACTTTACAGCAGATCAGAAATTGTTGGATTTCATTCAAAAAAAGGTGGATAAGTTGGAGACCTACTATGATAAAATAGTAGATGGAGAGGTGTTCATGCGATTAAATAACACGGGTGTGGATAACAAAACAATTGAGATTAAACTCAATGTTCCCGGTGTAAATGTTTTCGCGAAAGAGAAAGCTTCTACTTTTGAAAAAGCAACGGATTTAACCGTTGAGAATTTAAGAAGGCAAATTAAAAAAGTCAAAGAAAAAGAAATGGACAAAGTAAAAGACAAAGAAAAAGTATAACATTAAGAGGTAATTTAAGCCACTCTTTTAGAGTGGCTTTTTTTTTGAAGGATGGATTTAATTATATTCGACTTTATTTCTCATTGAATTACAATTAAATGAAAATTCATTCCATACTTATTTTAGCATTTATCATTTTGCAATCGTGCACCCAGAAAGAGGAGGTCCAAGAAAAAAACACCTCTTTTTATATTGGTTCGTATAGCCCTGCTGGGGAGCCTGGAATATATACTGCGATGTTGTCTGATTCAGGAAAAATTAGTGAATTCAAGGTGTTGGCGACGGCTGAAAATCCGTCGTTTATAGCGTTTAGTGACGACCGACAATTCTTATTTTCTGTAAATGAATTAGCAGAAAGTGAAGGAACTATAACCGCGTATAAAGTTTTGAATGGTGGAGATAGTTTGGTTCCTATTAATCAAATTTCTTCTGGAGGGTATTACCCATGTCATATTACCACTCAAGGTAAGGTTGGGTATGTAGCGAATTATGGCGGTAGTGTATCTAAGTTTAGTTTTGACGAGACAGGCGAAATTAAAAATGAGAGAACGATACCTTATGAAGGAAGTAGTGTAGATTCTACTCGTCAGAATGGGCCTCATGCTCATTCCTTTTTTATCAATCCAAATGGAAAGTGGGCGTTATCTGCCGATTTAGGTGCGGATCAATTAGTTAGTTATCAATTGAGTGCTTTTGAAGATACAACTCATGTGAAAGTAACTCCGGGGGCTGGACCTCGTCATTTAGTATATGCAAGTGAAAGCCGTTGCTATGTTATAAACGAATTAAATTCTACTGTGAGTTTGTTTGAAATTAATGAAGAGGGAAAACTTAACTACATTTCTTCCACCTCTACTATACCTGAAGGGTTTGAAGGAGCAAATAGCACTGCAGATATACATTTGTCTTCAGATGGTCATTATTTATACGGATCGAACCGTGGCCACGATAGTATTGTTATTTTTGAGATTGACAAATCCAATGGGGCTCTCACTTTGAAAGGTCATTTTACCGAAGGGATTAATTGGCCACGAAATTTCAATATCGATCCATCAGGTCATTTTATGTTGGTGGCAAATCAGAAGGGAAATGATATTACGGTGTTAAAGATTGATCCAAATACAGGATTACTCTCTACTACTGGAAATAGCATTTCTTTGCCTTCCCCAGTTTGTATTGTATTTTGATTTCGATGAGTTGATAAATTAACGGATAAGTGACTTTAAAAGCAGTCTTTTTTATAGTAATTTTAGATAAAAGTACAGCCATGAAAAAATACGTTATTTTAGCTTTCTTCGGAGTTTTAAGTTTAACCATAGAAGCGCAAATTGTCGGATCAACCTTTCCTGATATGGAAGTGGAGACCATTGATGACAAGGTGGTGACCCTTCCAAAAGATGTATCCGATAAGTATACCTTGGTTGGTTTGGCCTATTCCAAGAAATCGGAGCAAGACTTAGACACCTGGTTAATACCTATTTACAACACATTTATCTACAAACCTGAAAAACCTTCCTTATTTTCTAGTTTTGCTTATGACATTAATGTTTATTTTAT
>JAHEMU010000293.1 GCA_024643485.1 Cytophagales bacterium | reverse complement strand
CGACCGATTCCTATAATATAAATGTAATGGGCGACTCCCATGTTGGTGGCACCAAAAATCTGGATCAATTCTTTATTAATAGTCAAGCTGAAAATGCTTCTGCAGTCGTCATGGTGGGAGATCTAACTACTGGTCATAAAGAAGATTTTGATCTATTAAATCAGCACCTGCCAGATAAAAATTTATTAAATCAATTTCCAATAGTTGGAAATCATGATTTGTATTTTGATGGTTGGAAAACATATTATGAAATGTTTGGGTCCTCTACATATACCTTTACTGTCAGCACACCCTCCGCAAGCGATTTGTTCATCTGTTTAGATACTGGAGGAGGAACTTTAGGTAAACAACAATTGAGCTGGTTAAAAGAAGTTCTTCAAAACCAACGAGGTAATTTTAGATATTGTACAATATTCACACATACTAACTTGTTTAGACTCCGTCCCACAACTAGTACGAACCCCATGCAGGAGGAACTTGAAGTACTTCTTGATCTATTTCTCAAAAATGAGGTTAACATGGTTGTAACCGGTCATGACCACTCCAGAAACACCGATAATTTTGCTAACACCGAACATGTTATCATGGATGCTCTTCAAGATATCAGTAAAAACGCCAGTTATCTGAAATTGATTATTGACGATACTAAAATTGATTATACCTTTATTGACCTTAATTAATATTAAATCAGTTCTTAATTATTGAGCCTAGGTAGTTTTTGTAACTAAAATACGCACCAAGAGTTTAATTCGTTTATAAAATATCCAATTTTAAATTAATTAAACCATTGTTAAACAATAACGTATATTAAACTACGTTACTAATTTATCCAATCTGAACATTATGAAAAATTCAATAAATTTCTATTTATTAGTAATTCTTACCCTCAATTTTTTCATCATTTCCACCGATACTTATAGCCAAAATACCACCAAGGAAAAACATACATTATCCATATTTTTAGATTGCAACGGCACTTGGTGTGATGAAGATTATATCAGAACGGAAATTACGGCTGTGAACCATTCTCGTGATCGAATCGCTTCCGACCTTCATATATTATTAACCGCTAATAGCAACGCAAGCCAAGGGAGAACTTACCAAGTGATTTTTTATGGTCAAAGGACATTTAAAGGGATGATTGACACACTTTCTTTCTCTACCCCTCCTAATTCAACTGATTTCGAAATCCGGGAACAAATAAGCAGCTATTTAAAATTAGGTCTTGTTCCTTTTCTAATTAAAAATGGAACTTATGAATCAATCACAGTCAATTTGAAAAAATCATCTGAAAACGACACTGTTTCAAATGAAGAATTACAGGATGATAAATGGAATTATTGGGTGTTTACGATTGGAGGTAACGGTTCAATTAATGCCGATAAAAACTACCAAAGTTATAACTTCGGAGGGAATATAAATGCCAGAAGGATTACGGAAACAAGAAAACTAGGGTTTAGTTATAATGAAAATTTAAATCAAAATAACTTCGTTTATGAAGATGCTGGAATAGAAATAAAACAAATAGTAAAAAACAATAGTAGAGAATTTAACCATTATAATAATTTTGCGATTAACGACCATTGGTCAATGGGCTATACCTCTAATTATCAAACTGAAACTTTCTCAAATTACAAATCAAAAATCACCGCTTCACCTGGAATCGAGTACAGCATTTTTCCTTACAAAGAATTTAATACAAAACTGGTTACTTTAAGTTACTTCGTTGGAGTTTCGAATATCGTTTACGTTGATACGACGATATATAATAAAACAAAAGAATTTCTTCCTTTTCATCGATTATCCTTTGATACCAATTTGACCCAAAAATGGGGGAATATTAATGTTGGAATCAACTATAATCAGTTTTTACATAATTTGAAATTTTACAACCTCAACATATTCAGCCAATTCGAGGTTAGGATAAAAGGTGGACTTTCCATTTACTCATTCATTTACGGCGGACTTGCCCGTGATCAAATAAATTTAGTACGTGATAGCCCAGATCCAACCGAGGTGCTAACACGTCAACGCGAATTACAATCTGCTTACAACATTGGTGCTCATTTTGGTATCAATTATCGATTTGGATCCAAACTGAATAATTTTGTAAACCCTCGCCTAGGCGGTGGAGGTGGACAAATGTTCTTTTTTTAATTAGGGCTATCTTCTTCTAATGATAGAAAAGGACTTCCCTCCTATTTTCAAAACATAAATTCCATTAGGTAAGTTGGCAATATTCATAGTGATGTCCTGTTTCGTTACAGGTACAAAATCTTGAATAAGCTTTCTACCTTTAGTGTCAATTAATGTAACAAAAACTTCTTCCGCCTTGTTTTTAGGGATATGAATATATAATTCATCACCAGAAACGGGATTTGGATAAGCACCTATTTTCGCGTTAATATCTGGATAAATATTTATTACCCTTGAAACTTCCTCTGCTGGTAAATAAAACTCATTTCCATTTTGTTGCGCAACAATATTAGTTGTGCCTACACCATTGATGATTCCAATATTATCCTCAATCGAAGCAATTTTAAGATTTTCAGAATAAAATCTTACTGGAAGATTAGCCGAAGACGTAGCACTTAATGGAAACTCCCAATCTGTTTCTTTAAAGTCTGCTATGGTTTCAAATACTATTGTTTGTGCTGTTCTATTTATAGTTAGCGGAAAATACAATGGACATGTCCCCTCCTGCTCTGCTTTAATTAATGCAATACCAGAATTTCGCAATGTCGCAATATTATTATCAATTGAAATTAAGCCACTAGTCGTCGAAAACTGAACCGGCTCACTGGATACTAAATAATCCGTAAAGTCAACGGAACCATCTAAAAGGGTCACTGATGGCAATTCGCTTAGTTGAATACCAGACTGGTCATATAATTGTAATGGTATACTCCAGATTCCTCGTCCATAAGTGGCTATAAAAAGTCGATTAGTCGTTTGTTGATATTCCATTTCAGAAACACTAACATTCGGCAGACCAGATCCGTACAATTCCCACTGATCCTCCAAATCACTTTTTGAATAAACCCCAATTTCTGTCCCTACAAATAGGGTATTATTACAATCATTTAAGGCAATAATTGATTTGACCGGTATAGCAGGTAATCCATTCGAAATGTCCACCCACGACAATCCTTGATTTTCGGTTTTTAAAACTTTTTTAGTTTCGAGATAATTACCTACCGTTGCATAAATAATATCTGGATTATTAGGCGAAAAGGCAACATCTGTAATTCCTCCACCAACAATTGATATCAGAGGATTACTAATAATAATCCATGTTTTTCCACTGTCATTGGATAAGTATATTTTCGAATTGTCCCCAGCCACTAATTGATTTGGAAAAGCGCTGTTTTGTTTAAGAAAAGTAAACAATCCTGTTAAAGAAAAGGTGTTGATTTTTTCAAAAGTATTTCCAGAATCTGTCGTTTTATATAAATTTTTGAGTCCAAAATAAAGCGTATTGTGATCAGAAGCATCCATAATATAGGGTGTAACCCACGCGCCCTCTTCTTCATCTGGAAAAGATAACCTTTGACTTCCTCCAAATCCTTCAGCAAAATGTTTCATTATTCCGCCAAATTGGTAGGATGTAAATATTCTACTTGGATTCTCAAAATCAATAAGAGCTTCCATCCCGTCCGCACCATAAATTTGATACCACCCTTGGTCTTTTCTGTAAAAACTACCATTATCCTGCAATCCTCCTACAATAGTTTGAGGATCAGAAGGGTGAATCCCTATCCTATAAAATTGACCTATTTCTAACCCTCTACTCAAATTTTCAAAGGTTTTTCCGTAATCTGATGATTTAAATACACCACCATCACTTCCCACAAATAGCTCATCATGGTAAAAATCTAGGGAATGAATATCTGCATGTGTATATCCTAATGAACCGTCAGGATTATATACCCAATGACTCACAATACTCCAACTTTTTCCTCCACTAATTGATTTCCATACATTTATTCCCCCTACGTATACTTCATCAATATTGGTTGGTGAAACAGCAATTGCCAGATCATACCAACCTTGTCCTTTATCATCTGACG
>JAHEMU010000292.1 GCA_024643485.1 Cytophagales bacterium | reverse complement strand
CCCTCTTTTTTATTGACTATTTTTTTCACCTCCTCTACCCTTTCTTGACTCCATTCCTCATAACGTGAAGCGGGTATTCCATTATATATTACCTTCAAATGACTTTCTGGAAAGCCATTGCTAAGAAATATTTTCTTAAGCTCATCACTAATTACAATGATTTTCTCCGTTACCTTCTTGTAAAAATAATTTTGAAGTCCGCCAATACTTTTGGGTGGCTGTCGGCGAGTATGGTAAATTTTGACAGGCAATTTGTACAGCCATTTGGCCCAAGCAGTGGTATACCGATCAAGACTTGATTGTGCATTGATAATTTGAATCTGGTGTTCGGTTACGACCTGGTGAATTTCTTTAATATTCGTTTTGGAAAATCTTCCATTAAAATTCATTGGAACTCTAATAACCGTAGAGCCTTCAAGCTTTTGCCATAGAAGGGAATCCATTTTAAGTCCTACGCATACCTTATGACCCTTTTCTGCCAATCCCATCGACAAGAAGGCGATAGAATTGGTTGAGCCGGCCATGTAGCCCTGGTAAGTAATAATTAGTATATTCATAAACTACTCAGAAGCAGTTTGTTTATACTCAGGTTTCTGCATTTCTTCTTCTTTCAGCACCCTTCTCAGTATTTTACCAACATTCGATTTTGGCAATTCTTTTTTAAATTCAATATACTTTGGTCGTTTATATCCCGTTAAATTGTCCTCACAGAAATCAAAAAGCTCCTGTTCAGTTAATGAAGCATCGCTTTTAACCACAAAAATTTTAACACATTCATTTGATTTAGGGTGTGGGACCCCAATGGCTGCAACTTCTAGTACCTTAGGATGATCGACAACCACATTTTCCACTTCGTTCGGATATACATTAAAACCAGAAACAAGAATCATTTCCTTTTTACGGTCCACAATTTTAAAGAAACCATCCGCTTCCATTATACCCATATCACCGGTCCTAAACCAATCGCCGAAAAAGATCCCTTCGTCATTTTCTCGTCCCCAATAGCCTTTCATTACTTGTGGACCACGCGCGCAGATTTCCCCAATTTCACCTTGCGGCATTTGATTACCATTGTCGTCGAAAATCGCAACTTCTGTACTTGGAGTCGGCAAACCAATATATCCAATTTTGTGGGTGCCATCAAGAGGGTTCACACAAAGCACTGGGCTAGTTTCGCTTAATCCATATCCTTCTACTAGTGGTGATTTTGTTACTTCTTGCCATTTTTTAGCCACGAACCCTTGTACCGCCATACCACCACCTAGCGCACCTTTTAATGTAGAAAAGTCGAGTTCAGCAAATTTTGGATGGTTAAGCATACCATTAAATAACGTATTTACACCTGTGATAATACTAAAAGGCGCTTTGCTCAACTCCTTGATAAAACCTGTCATATCTCGTGGATTGGTGATTAACAAGTTTTTCATACCCATTGCATACCCGAAAATACCATTTACTGCCAATGCAAAAATATGGTACATAGGGATTGCAGTAACAATCGTTTCTTGTTCTTTAGGATCAATCCACGGTATAAAAACCTCCGCACATTGATCAACATGTGAAATCATGTTCCGATTGGTAAGCTGTGCGCCTTTTGAAATACCGGTGGTTCCACCTGTATACTGCAAAAACAAATCATCCTCTAAGCCGATATCAGGCTTAATGAAATTATTTTTACCACCTATTTTAAGTGCATCATTAAAATTTACGGCAGTAGGTAAATTAAATGCGGGCACCATCTTTTTAACGTACTTGACCACGAAATTCATGATCATCCCCTTTACCCCACCTATTTGATCTGCAATCTCGGTAACTATGATATGCTTAATTACTGTTTGATCCAGGATTTCCTCTAAGTTACTAGCAAAATTAGCCATAATAACCACAGCAGCCACTTGAGCATCTTTTAGTTGATGCAACATTTCTCTTGGTGTATAAAGTGGATTGGTATTCACTACGATCAGTCCAGCTCGAATAGAACCAAATAATGCAATTTGATATTGTAACAAATTGGGCATTTGGATGGCTATTCTATCGCCTTTTACTAAACCTAGTGATTGCAAATAGGATGCAAAATCTTTTGACTTTTTCTCTATATCAGAGAATGTAAGCTCTTTCCCAAAATTTGAGGCAGCGATTCGATCACTATATTTATTACTTGTATCTACAATCAAATCTGCAACTGAAGTATATTTCAATTCTCCAATTTCATGTGCCATTCCTTTCGGGTATTGATCTATCCAGGGAAATTTACTCATAAGGGTTATTAGGTTTTGGTGCTTCTAATATCAGTTAAATTAACTAATAAACCCTAAAGGAAATAATGGAAACTAAGATATCAAAGTGAAATGAAGTAAAAAATGCAAAAGCCACCCCGAAACGAGGTGGCTTTTTACCAACTTAACCCTTATTAACCTAAACCATAAATGGTTCGATGCAAAAGTAAGTAAATCAATTGATTTGTTAACACATCCACAACATTTTAACTTCATTTTTACAATATTTGTAATATTTACAAAATATTTTATCAAACTCACTTTAAAAAAACTAATAAATGAAAAATCATTAGAAAATCTTCAACAAAAAAAAACCCCAAACCTCAAATGGTTCAGGGCTCACTCGCCAAAGTAAGATTTTTATGCTGTAGAGGGAGGATTCGAACCTCCACGAAGCGGTTAGTCCCCCGAAGGGATTTTTACCTTTCCTTCACCCTCGAGACCGGAGGGCATGTCTGCCAATTCCAACACCCTACAGTGTGATAACATTTCAAATGTATAAAGGTTAATTTAGAATTAAAAATAATTCAACATAATGAGGTATATTTTTCGAAACAAAATAATATTTAAGTATTTTATTGAATATTTATCAATGAAATGTGTAATTTTGTGCAAATGATTAAATTTGATATAACAACATATATAAAACAATTAAAGAAATGGCCAATCCAGACAAAAATGAAATTCTATTAGATGATGTAGATAAAAAAATACTTGAGGCTCTGATGAAAGACGCCAAAAAGCCATACACCGAAGTAGCAAAGAAGGCGTTTGTATCGGGAGGAACTGTTCATGTAAGAATGCGTAAACTCGAAGACGCCGGGATCGTTGAAGGAACTACATTAAAAGTTAATTATGCAAAACTAGGATTCGACATCACAGCTTTCATTGGTATCTATTTGGAAAAAAGTGCCCTATACGATACAGTAATCGAGGAACTTAGGAAAATCAATGAAATTGTTTCCATCCATTACACTACGGGTAATTACAGCATCTTCTGTCGTATGTATTGTAGAGACACTCGACATTTAAAGGATATTTTGCACGATAAGGTTCAAAAAGTAGACGGAATTGAACGTACGGACACCATAATCAGTTTAGAAGAAAGCTTAAATCGGTCCATTAAATTATAATTCTACTCATTCAACGTAATAAATTAGACAAATATTAATCGATTCTAAACCTTCCTTTTAAATTTTTGTTATTACCTTTGGGTGTTATTTATAATTAGTCTAAATTAAGTAATGAGTAAAGACAACCAAATTCTCGAAGAATTTACCTCGAAGGAATACGAACATGGTTGGACGGTTGATTTGGAAGCAGATCAAGCTCCTGTCGGTTTGAATGAGGATACCGTTCGGTTTATTAGTGCCAAAAAGGGCGAACCAGAATGGATGCTCAACTACCGTTTAAAAGCATTTCAGACCTGGAAGGAAATGAAGGAACCTACTTGGGCGAATATCTCCTACCCTCCTGTTAAATTTCAAGACATCATTTATTATAGTGCTCCAAAGTCTAAAAAACAATTGGATAGTCTTGACGAGGTAGATCCAGAACTTCTTGAAACTTTTGAGAAACTGGGTATTTCGTTAGACGAGCAAAAGAGATTAACAGGTGTTGCTGTTGATGCTGTAATTGATAGCGTTTCCGTTGCAACCACTTTTAAAAAGAAACTTGGTGAATTGGGAATCATTTTCTGCTCATTTAGTGAAGCAGTTAAAGAACATCCCGAATTGGTTAAAAAATATTTAGGTTCTGTTGTTCCTATTACTGACAATTATTACGCAGCCCTTAACTCTGCTGTTTTCAGTGATGGTT
>JAHEMU010000021.1 GCA_024643485.1 Cytophagales bacterium | reverse complement strand
CCACGTCACTATCAATCTCTACACCACGATTGATTGGCCCAGGGTGTAAAATGGTAATTTCTTTATTTATAGAATCGAGCAATTCCTTATTCACACCGTAGTACAGGTAGTATTCACGAAGTGATGGGAAAAATTTCTTTTGTTGACGTTCGAGTTGAATTCTAAGTACGTTAGCTACATCGCACCATTCCAATGCTTTTCTCACATTGAGCTCCTTAATCACTCCCAATTCCTCAATATATCTTGGGATTAAAGTGTTTGGCCCACAAACCATTACCTCCGCACCCATTTTTTTCAGGGCAAATATATTAGATAGTGCTACTCTTGAATGGAGAATATCGCCAAGAATGGCAACTCGTAAGCCTTTTAGCTCACCGTATTTGTTTAGAATACTGAAGTTATCCAACAATGCTTGAGTGGGATGTTCGTGTGTACCGTCGCCGGCATTTATGATATTAGCTCCTACGTGCTTCGCAAGAAAATGAGGAGCTCCGGGGCTGCTGTGTCTGATAACCAACATATCGACCTTCATGGCCAATACATTATTGACTGTATCCAGTAGCGTTTCCCCTTTTTTAACACTAGAAGAACTACTGCTGAAATTTATTACATCTGCTGAAAGTCGTTTTTCCGCAAGTTCAAATGAAAGACGAGTTCGGGTACTGTTTTCAAAAAAAAGATTCGCAATGGTAATATCCCGTAGAGAAGGAACTTTTTTAATCGGTCGATTAATAACTTCTTTAAAGTTTTTAGCGGTTTCAAATATTAATTCAAGATCGCTTTTTTGAAGGTCCTTGATTCCGAGTAGATGCTTTTGACTTAATTGAGACATATTTTTATGTAACCAACCAGATACTATTTTTTTTATAACCGTGTGCTTTCAACTCAACTTCCACCCTTTGTGATTTAAGCGTATGCACATTTGTTCCTATATAATGGGGTTCAATGGGAAGCTCCCTTGAATATTGTCTGTTCACTAAAACAAGTAATTCCACTTTTGCTGGGCGACCGAAAGTAATCATTGCGTCCATAGCCGCTCTTACAGATCGACCTGTAAACAGCACATCATCGATCAAAATTACTTTTTTATCTTCCAATAAAACGGGGATGTCTGTGAAACTTGCTTTTGCTGGCGTTTCTCTTCTTCGGAAATCATCACGATGAAAGGTGGTGTCTAAGCAACCTGAAACGAGTTCTAGACCTGTCATTTGTTTTAAGGACTCTTTCAATAAATCGAGCACAAAAACTCCTCTTGGCTGTAGGCCTAATAATACCGTATCCTTAAAATCTCCAAAATCTTCAATTAGTTGCTGCCCCAATCGATGAAGGGTGATGTCCAGTAGTTTTTCGTCAAGTAGTAGTTTTCGCTGCATGATAAAATTCCCGTGCAAATATAACTAAAGATCAAAAATATCATGGGAATACTGAAGAATAATGAATTTTATTTATGAAGAAAACTTCTCTATTTAATTTCACACCCGCATCTTCGAAGTTTTTTATCCATTGTGTTCCATAAATTAGGTAGTTATTGCCATACCATTTTACCACTTTGGGTTCATTTGTACTGTTCCTAACTATGTCCCCCGAGTAGGAAAGGGCAATTTTTTCTTCCTTTTCGTTGTACTCAGTTGATCCTGGAAAATATTCGAGATACTTTAATATATCTCGTTCAGGATAGAATAGCACCGAACCGGATTTATTGTATGTAAAATTAACGACTTGCTCCAAATCATATTTTTTAATATTTGAAGTTTTAATCGATACATCCCAGATAATTTCTCCTGCACTATTTATGGCCAATATAAACCCATGGGTATATCTATATCCATCAAAGACATAACCAGAATTAGTTCGGCTTGATTGTAAACCAAAAGGTGAACTATACCCAGATTGTTGCTTATAATCGACACTGTGTGATTCTCCCAACATCAATACCACGGAATCTTTCAGCACAATATCATGAACGATTACCCGATAATTGAATCTTGTTTTTTTTCCCTCTGCCTTTCTTTTTTCAATGCGGGAGATCACTCTTTGATATCGGCGGTCTCGCATGTACCTAAAAAAATTGGGTAACTCTGAATAATTTATCAGTTTATCAAAATCGGTGGAATTTTCTCCTAATAGACCAAAGTATACGCCTTGACTATAATAACTATTTTTTCTTCCGTAAACGCCAGCGAATAAATGATGCTCCGGATCCAAAGAAATCACTTTACCACTTTTTACATAAAATTTATTCGGAACATTTAGAGGAGTGTTTTTCAAGGCATTTCCATCAAAATCAAATGATTTTAGCCACATACCCCCACCGGTTTTAGTAGTTAAATAGTTGATCAATATATTAATGGAGTTGAATTGATTCACTACTGATAACTGCACTAACTCACCCTTATAATTTAACAAACCTGGGAGAATTTTCGGTTGATTCGTTATGGCGTCATAAATAACCACGATAGGGCGTTCATTGAAATATCCTCCAATTACAAATTTTTTAGCATCATCAATGACCCTAAATTGATTGGAATACATCGATACCAAATTGGAAAACGACTGAGCAACAAACTTTTTATTTTCTAAATCAATTTTTAAAATGATTAATTCGCGTCTTTTATATTGATCTGAAAGAAGGAGAAAAACGGAATTATCGAGCGTGTCATAATTTAACACTTCATAGTTTTCATCGATACTGATTCGTGTTTTCCAAATTTCATTAAGTGTGGTATCTAGGTGGGTGAACTCCCAATCTCTCGATTCTCCGTTTAATTTAATGGAATAATCATACAGCAATACTCCGTTTCGCCCAAGATTAACCAGGCTTTTATCCATTTTTAGAAATGATTGCTCATATTCAATCCGGTTGCTCTGAGCTAACTGTGCGAATGAGCTCATTTCCAATAGCAGCATGCATGATAAAAATATCCAATTAGTTAATCTCAATTTTATTAATGTAGAATACACGTTTTCTTTCCGAACTTATTTGATCCTTTAACTTTTCGTAGCCCCACATAAAAAAGAAATGATCGTACCAAAATTCAATTTTCCCATCCTCACTTTCATCTTTAATTAATCCCGTTGGGCTTGCAGAAACTACATTTACCACGGTATCCATTTGACTTAATTGTTGAGGTTGGTATTTGCTATAAAATATTTCTTCTTTATCCTTATAAATTAGGAAGGCATTATCACCATTAACAGCATAACTACTTATTTGTTCAAGAGAATTGGTTTCCATATCCTCGATATCACGAGAAGTATCAAATAGTACTTTCCCAGTTTTGTCCAATTCAATTAGTACTCCGCTGTTGTATTTTACGGAGATTATTTCATATCGATTTACTAAAGACAACGGGGAAGAATAATATCTACCAAAGGTGCCAAACCTATCATTATCAAAAGAATTGTTATTATAATGAGAAGTTCCATATCCGTATCTACTTCTATAGGAACTTGCATATTGGGGGTCTGTCACTTCTCCATACAACAAAAATTTACCGTCTTTTTCCTTCAAATCCCAAACGATGAAATTGGTTCTGAATTCATACGGTTTCGCATCCGTAGCTTCACTGATACGATCTTGGATCCTTCTTTCCCTTTTTTCGCCCATAAAAGAAAAGAAATTCTGAAGCTTGGTGTATTCAATGAATCTCACAATATTTCCATCACCAGGGCGAAGGTTCACAAAGAATATCCCTTGGCTCATTTTATTGTTTTTAATTCCATAGGTACCCGCAACTACTAAATCGGTTCCCTCTAATCGATTGACCTTTGCGGTATGCACATTATAATTTTCTGGGAACTCTGCAGAGCTCTCCAATATTTGAACGCCGTCTGAGGCAAATATTCTCACATTTAGAATTTGCATGGATTGCAAATTCTCTGTTTCAACAAAAACGACATTAAATGTCCCATTAATATTGGATTGGATATCTGCGATTTCAGTTTCTTTCCGATACAATCCAGGCATCACTTGTACTTTTTTTTCATTTACTGAATAATGTATCAACGTCGGTCTGGAATTAACAACCCCTCCCAAAATCACATTTCTATGAGCCACAACAAAATGAGATAATTCAATTTCAATTTCATTTTTAATTGATAATTCTTGAACGGCATCTTCAGAGAAGCTGATTTCAATAAGAGTTAAATCATTCCTCGGATCGATCCCATCCCTGAACAACAGATATCCAAAGCCATCGTTAATTTCATATCCAAGTAGTTGAAAATCACTTTTTAGAGGAATTTTATGCTCATATTTTACTTGCAAGGCGGTATCTAAAATGATTACCTCCCATATCAATTTACTTTTTTCATAATCACCATTTTCTCTAAATACCATCAGACCATCCAGCCGCCCGGAAACAACCGTGTAGGAAGCATCCGTATATTTATGATCTATTTCATACCGTTCAAGTGTTTGAACTTGAGCAATTATCAAGATGGGTATAAACAGTAATATGGTAAAAATTAATTTTCTCATTAAATAATCATGTTGAATGGCCTTTAATATTGAACGAATATAAAAGATAACAGTTCTTTTTTAATTATTCGACATTTCTTCAATTAATGCAAACTCCAGTTCTGTAACGGGTTGTACACTCAACCTGCTATTTTTTACTAAAACCATTTCACTAAGCTGAGCATGAGCTTTAATATCATCAAGTGAAATTTTCTTTTTAAACTCATACACTGGCTCAATATCTACAGCTACCCAAGCTTCTTCCTTGGTAGAAGGATCCTGGTACGCTTCTTTAATGATTTTCGCTACACCCATAATTCTTCGTTCTTTTACACTGTGGTAAAAAAAAGCTAAATCACCAACCTTCATATCACGCATACAGTTTCTAGCCTGGTAATTCCTCACACCGTCCCAAAATGTTTCACCATCACTTAATAAATTTTCCCATCCATAAGTATTGGGCTCGGATTTCATCAACCAATATTTCATTCTCTCTTTCTTTTATCTAAATGTTTACGACTTGTTCTAAATACTTTCGTTAATTTGTTATTCCTCATAAATTTACGAATAAACCAATAACCACTACAGTGGATAATTACGAAATTACCAAAATTCTTCAATCCGGACTCCAATTAATGGAGCTACATGATGCCGATTCCAAGAAAATAAGGGCGTTTCAAAATGCATTATTTAATTTAGAGCGTTTTCAAGAACCTCTTGATGGAAAGTCGATAGCTGAGCTTAAAGAAATATCGGGTGTTGGTCCATCCGTTGCACAGGCAATAATGGATGTGTACACGACAGGTATTTTCCCGGAAGGAGATGAATTTTTACAAAAAACGCCTAAGGGAATCCTTGAACTTTTACAAGTCAGGGGAATTGGTCCTGGAAAAATTAAAACCATTTGGAAAGAGAAAGGGATTGAAACTCCTGAAGATTTTCTAGTCTTCGCGAAAACTGACGATTTAGTAAAATTGAAGGGATTTGGCCAAAAAACGGTCGACAACATACGCGATTCTCTCGCCTTTTATTTAGAAAATAAATCCAAATTATTGCTATCCGACGGCTTAACGCTAAGTGAAGCGGTAGTTGAGGAAATGAATGCCACATTAGCCCCTCATGTTTTTGAAATTAGTGGTCAAGTGAGAAGGCGTTCTGAAATCATTGATCTATTGTCCTTTATTTCTACCGCCTCAGAAGAGAGTATTTGTGATTCATTAGCTAAAATCGCACCCGATTGGGAGATTAGAGAAATAGAACCTAAGCTGATAACAGGAATCATACAA
Source organism: Cytophagales bacterium (assembly GCA_024643485.1). Classification (GTDB taxonomy): domain Bacteria; phylum Bacteroidota; class Bacteroidia; order Cytophagales; family Cyclobacteriaceae; genus JAHEMU01. The sequence goes on along the minus strand of JAHEMU010000021.1, from coordinate 9,765 downwards.
TCTCTATACCCATTCGAGATATTCTTGACTTCCGAAAGCCGGATTGGATTTGACCAACTCTATTTCTCTACCCCTGCAGTCCATTTTGAGGCCTTAAAAACCTGGGGTCTCAGTGACAGAAGGAACTATAAAGATAAAACAGAGGACGAAATCTATCGAGAATTAAGTCTTCATCCTATTCCTCCTGAATGCAGAGAAGATGAAATGATTGAGCATTGGAAAATCACAAATCCTGTTCCCGATTTAATAACTGATAGCGCAATGAAAGGAATGCTTCATTGTCATAGCACCTATAGTGATGGTCGACACAGCTTGAGAGAAATGGCAGAAGCATGTATTGCTCGTGGTTATGAATATTTAGGTATTGCAGACCACAGCAAATCGGCGTTTTTTTATGCTAATGGCATGTTTGAGGGTCGGGTAATGGAACAACATAAGGAAATTGACGCCCTAAATAAGGAATTGGCTCCATTTAAAATATTCAAAGGCATTGAATCTGACATCCTACCGGAGGGAGATTTGGATTATGCAGATGATATATTAAGTCAATTTGACTTTGTAGTTGCTTCGGTTCATTCCGTTTTAAATATGGATATCACTAAAGCAATGAATCGGTTAATGAGAACAATACAAAATCCACACACCACTATTATAGGACATTTAACGGGTCGGATTCTATTAGAAAGAAAGGGCTTCCCCGTTGATCATCAGGCAATTCTAGATGCCTGTGCCGAACATCAAGTGGGAATAGAAATAAACGCCCATCCTTCGAGGCTCGACCTTGACTGGCGATGGGTAAATTATGCGATGAAAAAAGGGGTTACAATTTCAATTAATCCGGATGCGCATAGTACCGATGGGTTCGATATGACTCGATTTGGCATCATGATGGGGAGAAAAGCTGGGCTCACTAAAGAGGCCACTCTTAATACCCTTTCGGTAAGTGAGATTGATGCCTATTTCAAAAAATTAAAAAGTTCAAAAGGAATTAACAGTTAAATTTGGAATGAAAGTTTTAATCATACGCTTTTCATCAATTGGTGATATCGTTTTAACAACTCCTGTTATTCGGGCATTGAAAATGCAGAAAAATGCTACCATTCATTATTTAACAAAAAAGAGTTACAGCTCCATCCTATCTCAAAATCCATATATCGACCAATGTTGGTATCTCGAAAATAATTTAAAAGCGCTTTTAACTTCACTTAAAGAAGAGAAATTTGATGTAATAATCGATTTACACCACAACTTAAGAACACTTAGAATTAAGCAACAACTCAAGGTAACCTCCTATTCATTCGATAAATTAAATTGGCAGAAATGGTTGTATGTTCAACTGAAAATCAACCGAATGCCCAACATGCACATTGTTGATAGGTATATGGCGACTGTTCATCCGCTTGGGGTTGAAACTGACGGGCTTGGATTAGACTATTTTATTCCAGACAAGGACAAAGTATCTCTTGAACGACTTCCAGAAACGCATCGAGGGGAATATGTGATTTATGCTATTGGGGGTCAGCATACCACCAAAAAATTACCTATTCGGAAAATGATTGAACTCTGTGATCGAATTAATAAACCTATAGTTTTAATTGGAGGGCCAGAAGACGAATCCACCGGAGATGAAATTGCTTATTTTTTTGAAAAGAATATTTCATCTGCACCCTTCGAAGATGGTTTATTAAAGCTCAACAAGAAATCAGTGATTTTTAATGGATGTGGAAAATTTAATTTAAATCAATCTGCAAGTTTAATAAAACAATCCGCTTACGTTTTTACCCATGATACAGGTATGATGCACGTGGCAGCCGCCTTTAAGAAGCAAGTCTTTTCCATTTGGGGGAATACGGTTCCAGGGTTTGGCATGTATCCATACAAAACCAAGTTTACGGTATTTGAAAATAATCAGCTCAGTTGCCGTCCTTGTTCAAAAATCGGTTACGATAAATGTCCGAAAAAGCATTTTAAATGCATGGAAGAAATAAAGTTTGATTTTTATTTACCATAAAAAAAGCCCTGAAGTATTTACTTCAGGGCCTTCCTCAACTGGATTTCGCCTCCTTCATCGTGCGTTCCCTCCTAAAAATCCAGGGAGGAGTCGGTTCTGATTCTTTCCAAAGGCCTTTCCCCTCTTTCATTGCTTGTTCCTGAAGTTGCTTTTTTTCTTCACTTCCGTTATTCCACACCATCCCTGCCTTCAACATCTCTGTGGATAAACATTTTTCTCCTCTCAGCGTAATTACAGCAAATTGATTTCCCCACCTGTCTTTCCCTTTAAGCTGTACTTTTACTTTTCTATTCAAAGCAACTTTCACAAGATAAGCCTTCGCTTCTGTACCATAATTTTGAACTAGTTCAGGTGCATCCACCTCATCTAACCACAATTTTACAACTTCCTTCTCCTCCGTCTCAATTACCACTGTATTACCATCTACCACTTCGATAATCTTCCCTTCAAAGTCAACAGGATACGCTGAAACAGCCAAAATTATAAGTACAAAAGTCAGAATCTCTTTCATTTTCTTTCTTTAGTATTAAATACTGGCTGGAAACGGAAGGTAAACGTAAAATTGACGCTGAAATCGTCAAATGCTAACCCATGTAAGATTTAGTTCATACCTTATAAAAATGAAGGATCCTGAGCGATTACTTGCAGTATTTATCTATAAAGAACTGCATTTTAGGTTCTCCCATCTGTTTCGCTTTTCCCCAATCGGCACATGCGTTATCATATTCTTCCAAACGGTAGTACACATTACCTCTCACTTTATAGTACACACTTTTTTCTGGGTTAATTTTTATCGCTTCGTCAATATCAATTAATGAAATTTGAAACTTATCCGCTGATAATTTGGCATTTGCTCGGTTGTAAAAAGCATCCGCATCTTGTGGTTTTATACGAATTACTTCATCGTAATCTTTAATGGCAGCCTCATAATCTTCAGCTCCTTCTTTTAATATCGCTCGATTAAAAAATGCATCAGCATTATTATTATCCGACTCGATTACTTTTGAAAGATCTTTAATTGCGGCACCATTATTTCCAAGATAGATATTTGCACGTGATCGATAGGAATAGGCCATGAGATTAGCAGCGTCTTCGCTAATTAATCGATTTAAAGCAATTAATGCGTCGTCATAGTTGTTATTCTCCATCAATGCTAGTGCTCTTTTCAGCATCATTTCCCCATCTGCGATTTTCGCATCGATGGCTTTATCCATATATGATAATGCTCTCGCATAATCTTTGGATTGAAAATAGCTTTCCGCAAGCATTAAGATCACATCGTTATCATCTTCTGGAATGGTTTTTTCGTAAGCTGCCAAATCCTTGATTGTACTTGCATAATTTTTTAGTGCAAAGAAAGATTCACCTCTATTTTTTAATGCTCTAAAATAGTTTGGATCAGCTGAAACGGATGAGTTATAGTCGGTGATTGCATCTTCATGACTTCCCAAATTGGCTTTTGCTTTACCTCTATTATTAAATAATACCGCTTGTTTGTACCCTTGCTTTTCAGCATTATCATATTGAGGGATCGCATTTTTGTATTCTTTTGTTAGGAATAATGTATTTCCTAAGAAATAATAATTTTCACCACCATTGTTTAGGTTCAAATCAATAGATTTTTTAAGATCTGTTTGTGCCGTTGGATAATTTTTTTCTTCATAAAAGGATCTACCTCTTTTGAAATAAACTTCGCCATCCGCTTTTCCTTGATCAATTATTGCTGAATAATCCTTAATGGCTGCGTTATATTGACCCAAAGCATACAAGGTATGACCACGAGTCATTAGGGCGTCGTAAGAATTGTAAGCATTGGCGATCGCCGTATTCAAATTGTCCAACGCCTTTTCATAAGAAGCCTTTTCGTATAAAATTCTTCCGTAAACATAAAACCCCTCCCCTTCTTTAGCGCCTTGGCTTATTGCTTTCGCTAAGTTTTCTTCAGCAGAAGCGACTTCTTTTTCATAATATTGGGCGATACCCGTCATCATAAATTCATTTGGCTTGGCTTGATTATTTCGGATTATCTCTCCTAAATCCTGAATAACTCCTTTATAATCCTTGATCTTGAATTTCGCTTCACCTCTATTCCTCATAGCAGGTAAATATTCCGTTTTTAATTTAAGAGCTAGATCAAAATCAGGGATGGATTCCAAGTATTTCCCCAGTAGAAATTTGGCTTTACCTCTATTGTTATAGCTTACTTCCGTTTTATATCCTTTGTCGATTGCTTTGTCATATGCCACTACCGCTTCCGCAAATTTTTCTGATTTAAATAGTGCATTTCCTAAAGTAAAGGGAACGACATTGTCCTTAGCTCCACCTTGATCGGCCGCCTGTAAATCTTTTATTGAGCCCTCTGCGTCATTGGTTTCATATCTCGATATACCTCTCATTCCCAATTCATCTGCGGATAATTTGGCTAATTTTTCCAATGCATTTAAATCGGAAATAGTTTCCTCATACTTTTTCTGTTGATACCGAGCGTCTGCTCTCAGTTGGTATAATTCGGATTTTTTCCAACCATTTGATTCTGCATCAATCAATAACTTTTCTGCTTTTTCGTATTCTTTGGCTTTAGACTTCGCTTTACCGCTTACAAATTGTAATTCACCTTCTTTGGTTCCTGCAGAAATAGCCTTTTCGATTGCAGGAAGGGCTACCTCCTCTCCTTTGGTTCTGAGGTGAGAAAATGCAATCATCGTTAAAATAGGTTCAGAGGTGTTGCCACTTTTCTCCAAATCTGCCCCTGCTTCAGCGAATTTCTTTTGTTCATAATATATACGCCCTCTTTCTAAGAACGCCTCTTTCAAATCAGGTTTTGCTTTTAAAGCTCGGTCGAGAGACGATAGCTGTCCGCTTACATCTTTTTGATTTTTATACAAACTAGCCAATTGCATAAATAACTTTTCATCTTCAGGAGTCAAGGTTCCCGCCTTTTCAAGGTAGGAAATGGCTAATTTTTCATCCTTTTTATCGAGAGCGATTGCCGTAGCATAATTCAATACTTTAATATCAGCACGGCCCTTATCTATGGTGTTTTTCAAAAATGGAAAAGAAGCATCCTTATCTCCTGCTTCGTATGCAGAAAGACCTGTCATATCCTTCACTTCTTCAGAAACACCAGAAGCAGTAGCTGCAATTTTTAAAGCAGGAAAGGCCTCTTTTACTTTTCCGGATAAATAAAATGATTGTCCCAGAGCATTTGCCACCGACATATCTTTATTATCCGAAGTGAAAACTGGATTTAACGCAGTTATTGTTGCAGGGTAATTTTTAGTTTCAAAGTAACCTAACCCTAGAATTTTCAATACGTCAGTTGAAGTTTCACCCAAATCGACTGCTTTTTGAAGGTTTTTAGTTGTTTCTGCAGTATTTTTCAATTCATGATAAGAAAGACCTAACTTTTTATAGGTATCCACCGATTTATCGCCACTTTTAATAGCTGCTTCTAGGTCTGTGCTCGATTCTTTGAATTTCTTTTGGTCATAATAAATTGCACCTCTTTGCATAAGTGCTGTGGTCATTTCAGGTTTTAATTTTAATACCCTATCCAGCGCAGAAAGTTGGCCTTGTGTATTTTTTTGACCGGCATATAATTCTGCCAGCTGCACAACAATTTTCTCGTCTTGAGGCGTTAATACAAAAGTTTTTTCCAGAAAATCGATGGCTAATTTAGCATCGGACTTTTCCAGAGCAATTGCTGTGGCATAACTGAGAACCTTCACGTCTGCCTTCCCCTTCTGTATGGTGTTTTTCAACAACGGATATGCAAATTCTTTGTCTCCAGCTTCAAAAGCAGAAATGGCAGTCATGTCTTTAATTTCCTCAGAAGCGGTCGGTGAAGACGCAACTAATTTTAAAGCGGGAAATGCCTCCGCAACCTTACCCGATAAATAATAACTTCTTCCTAATGCATCGGCTGATTCAAGATCTTTATTATCAGATGCAACCACCTTTTCGAGAGAAGTGATAGTGCCTGAATAGTTTTTACCATAATAATGCGAAAGCCCCAAAGCCTTTAAGATATCCGTTTTGCTTACACCTTTATCAACGGCTTGTTGCAGATATTTTATTGTTTCGTCGTATTTCTTTTGAGAATAATAGGAAAGACCTAACCGTTCGAACAAATCACTGGTCCCCGAAACTGTTTTTATTGCAATTTCATAATCGCCTATTGCCTCAGGATATTTTTTGGAGAAATAGTAAGCGTCTCCTCTACTTAGTAATAAATCATTATTGGACGAATTAATTGCTAATGATTTGTTAAAGTTTAAAATCGCATTAGAATAATCGCTTTCAAGGGCAAAACATTTTCCAAGATTAGCAAATAAATCAGTTTCCTTTATTCCGGCTTTTTCAGCGGCTGCATACGTTGATTTTGCTTCCTTAAATTGATTTTGGTCGAATTGGGTATTTCCCAAAAAGTAAAGGCCTTCGCCGTCTTGTAATCCAAATCCAACTGCTTTAACTAAATCGGCATTAGCTCCGTTTTTATCATCCTGTAAATATTTTATTTTTCCGCGATATAAATATAATTCGCCTGATTTTATGCGTCCTTTAAATGCTTCATCCAAATCGACTCTACCAGCATCCAAGTCCTTTAGATGATAATTGGCAATTGCTCGTTTTACATACACTTCCGGGTTTTGAAATCCAGAATCCAACAACAAAGTGAACTGTTCTTTCGCTTTGTTAAAATCGCCCGTTTCCAAGGTTTTTATAGCCGATTGATAAACGGCATTTAAATCCATTTTTTGGCTAAAGGATGAGAATGTAAGGCTACTAAATATTAGAAAAAATAAAATACGCTTCATAATGCTTTAATTAATAGGTAAAAATACCTCTATTTGATTATCTTTTTGTTTTATTTTTGAACGAAATATCACATGAGATGATAAAATTTTAAAGTTTTGCTTTTCATGTATCATTTACCGTACCAAAATTAGCCTTATGTATAAATTTATACCCTTCCTTTCTATCACCGTTTTAGTTGGCTTTTTATTTGCGTGTAATACAAAAGCCCCACTTTCTTTTGAGGAAATTAGTTTTTCCCAAGCACCTGGAAGTGCATTACCATCCTTTAGTTATTCCAATAATCGGCTATTTTTAACATGGACCACCGAGGCAAATCGAGGAGAGGGCACTATTTATCAAGCTGAAATTAGTCAAGAAAAAGTGCTTGAGCCGCAAACAATTATTTCGGATACTGCATGGTTTATTAATTGGGCAGATTTTCCCGGCGCTTACGTTCATAGTAAAAATGATCAACAGCGATTGATATATTTCCTAAAAAAGAGTAATCCAGCTACTTTCAGTTATGATATAAAATTTATCAGTAGTAAGAATGGAGGTAAAAGCTGGACTTCCCCTACAAAATTACATCAAGACACCATTCAAGGTGAACATGGATTTGTTTCAGTAATGGATGCTGGTGACAGAATAGGACTTGTATGGCTCGATGGAAGAAATGCTTCCGGAGGTCATTCTGAACACGGTGGAGCCATGAGTTTACGATATGGAGAAGTAGATATAGAAGGAAATGTAGTTACCGAACAATTACTAGATGATCGGGTATGTGATTGTTGCCAAACTTCAGTGACTGCCACCTCGTACGGTGCATTTGCTGTTTATAGAAACCGCTCTGAGGATGAAATTAGGGATATTTGGATGGTAAGACAAGAAAACGGAAAATGGCTCGAGCCGGAACCTTTTAGTGATGACCAATGGCATATCGAGGGATGCCCAGTAAATGGCCCATCCATTGGGAAAAATGGTAAAATAGCTTCTGTGGCTTGGTTTACAGGTGCTACCGAAAGTGGTGAAGTATGGCTAAAAATCAGCTCCGATGAAGGAAAAACTTTTGGTGAAAAAATCCGCGTAGATCATGGTGATGCCCTTGGACGTGTTCATTCATTGGTGAGCGATCAAGGTAATATTGTGGTAAGCTGGATGGAGACTAGTGAAGAAAAAACATACCTGAAAATTAAAGTATTTCAAAAAAGTGGCGAATTGCTAGAAGAGGCTACTATAAATGAAATGTCTTCAGGTAGAAGTAGTGGTTTCCCCCGGATTTCGCTATTTCAAAACACATTATATGCCGTCTGGACCGACCCGGAGAACACTCAATTAAAATTAAAAAGCGCTTCTTTTTCCTATTAGAAAAATATAAATTTATATTGAAAAATATGATTATATTTATTTATAAATCACAAAACTACCTATACCGCTATTTGTAATGCTATGAAAAATTCAATTTACGTACTGTGTTTTTTGATGCTATTTTTCTCTTCAAAGGGATATTCTCAAAATACTCAAACAATAAAAGGTGTTGTTATTGATCAAACCAACCTTCAAACAATCCCTGGTGCCAATATTTTTTATGAGGATGAGAATGGTGAAGTGAAAGGTGCCAGTAGTGATTTCGATGGTAAGTTTAGTTTGACGAATGTATCTGTTGGCCGTCACATCATAAAATGTACTTTTATTGGTTACGAACCCTGGATTTCAGGAAATATAGAAGTTACCTCCGCGAAGGAAATTGTCCTCTCCATTGAGCTAGCACCATCCGTTTTCACAACTGACGAGGTGGTGGTTGTTGCAGATAAGATTGGAGGTAGTACCAATAATGAATTCACAAAAGTGAGTGGTCGATCGTTTTCCTCTGAAGAAACACAACGATTTGCAGGAAGTATTAATGACCCTGGGCGTATGGGTTTGAGTATGCCCGGTGTTCAAGTGAGTAATCAGGATAATCAGAACACCATGGTAGTTCGAGCAAATGCCCCATTTGGTTTAATGTGGAGATTAGAAGGAATGGAAATGCCTAATCCGAATCACTTTGCAGATTTAGGCACTAGTGGTGGGGGAATAAGCTCTTTGAGTATTTTCGTTTTGGGTGAATCCGATTTCTTAAATGGATCATTTGCGGCAGAATATGGTAATGCAACCTCTGGAATTGTGGACATGCATTTCAGAAAAGGGAATACGGAAAATCATGAGCATCGTTTTCAAATAGGAGTCATTGGTATTGACTTCGCGTCAGAAGGTCCAATTTCAAAAAAAGAAAATTCAGGATCTTATCTTATCAATTATCGCTATTCTACCCTAGGACTATTGAGTAAAATGGGGATTAGAGTGGTAAATCCGAATGTAGATAATGTATTCCAAGATTTGTCTTTCAATTTATATTTCCCGCTTTCCAAAAAAACATTTCTCAATATTTATGGCCTTGGTGGTTTAAGTTTGGAGAGTAAAGATGCCGATCCTGATGGAGATCGTTATGTGGATTGGAGGACTTATTCCTTCCCTACAAATTTGGGTACAACGGGAGCCACCGTTACCCATTTAATAGATAATAAATCCTATTTATACACTGCAATAGGGATTGGTGGTAATTATGTAGAATGGAAAAATGATACCACCTCGATGGGGAATTCTTTTAGAATAGAGGATCAGTATTATAAATCTTCCCTGGTTACCGGTACTGTTCAATACAATCGGCAGCCAAGCAAACGGTTAAACACCAAAACTGGATTGTATTTAACGCGATATGGTTATGATGTTAGCAACAAATATTATGACCAAAGTTATGACAAAGAAATCTTGCTTTATGAAGGCTTAGACCATGCTCTCATGACGGAGGTTTTTTCACAAGGAATATTTAAGGCTAGTAAAACTGTAGATTTACAATTTGGATTGCATGCACAACATCTGAGTAGCACCAAGGATTTTGCCTTAGAACCTAGGCTTGG
>JAHEMU010000291.1 GCA_024643485.1 Cytophagales bacterium | reverse complement strand
TGTTGATTGAAAATAAGTATGATGTCGTGGGAGTCGTCACAGCGCCCGACAAACCTCAGGGTCGTGGGAAAAAAATTTCCGGTTCGGCGGTTAAAGAGTATGCCGAAGGGCAAAAATTAACCATTTTACAACCAACAAATCTTAAATCACCCACTTTTATAGATGAGTTAAAGCAGCTTAATGCAGACCTATTTATCGTTGTTGCTTTTCGAATGTTGCCAGAAATCGTTTGGTCTATGCCTCCCTTAGGAACATTTAATCTACATGGCTCCCTTTTACCTCAATACCGAGGCGCAGCTCCCATTCATTGGGCAGTAATAAATGGAGAAAAAGAAACAGGTGTGACTACCTTCTTTTTAAAACATGAAATTGATACAGGCGATATCATATTACAAAGAAAAGAACTCATCAAAAAGGAAGATACCACCGGTTCACTTTATGTTCGACTAATGCACATTGGAGCGGAATTGATTCTTGAAACTGTTCAGCTGATTGAAAAGGGAAATGTTTCTTTATCTGCTCAGATTGTCAATGAACATTCAAAACACGCTCCCAAAATCCACAAAGAGACCTGTGAAATAAATTGGAGTCAACCAGCCGAAGAGGTATATAACTTTGTTAGGGGTATGAACCCTTTCCCCTCAGCCTGGACTACACTTAATGGACAATATTTTAAAATACATGAAGTGAAAGAATCAAATAAATCCCTATTGCCCGGTGAAATCTTAACGGAAAATAAATCTGTTTTTGTAGGTTGTAAAACCCAGTCTGTTGAGCTAGTTTTAATCCAACCAGAAGGGAAAAGAAAAATGTATGTATCTGAATTTTTAGCTGGAAACAACCTCTGATGATGAGAATTTCAATGATTGCCGCCGTTGCGGAAAATGGTGTAATAGGAAAAGACAACGATCTGGTTTGGCATTTGCCCGATGATATGCGCTTTTTCAAGGATACAACTAAAAACCATACAGTACTTATGGGAAGGAAAAACTGGGAATCTATTCCTGAAAAATACCGTCCCCTACCGCAGCGGAAAAACATGGTCATTTCGAGGAATACAGACTATTCTCTTCCCCCTGATGTAGAATTAATCCAACAAATGGAGGAGGCGATTGCCAAGGCCAAAGCTTCCAATGAAACAGAATTTTTCATTATAGGAGGTGGTGAAATTTATCGCTTAGGTTTTCCTTTTGCTAACCGCCTATTAATTACGGAAGTTAAAACTCACATAGAGGGTGATGCATTTTTTCCGAACTGGAACCGCGATGAATGGGTAGAAATTGAAAGAGTGCATCATCCTGCCGACGCTAAACATGCCTTTGCATTCGATTTCGTAATCTACGATAGAAAATAGCAACAAAACCGTTTAAACGCTTATGCGATTTAATCTGAAGTACCCAGTTTTTTCAACATGGAAAAATGCGCTATAATAGCACTTAAAAAGCTAGGTGTTGCATAATACGGCAAGTGGTATTCTTCAGAAGTTTTTTGCACGATTTTAGATAATTCCGGATAATGAATGTGGCAAATATTCGGAAATAAATGATGTTCGACCTGGAAATTCAACCCGCCGATAAACCATGATAACACTTTACTGTTCATCCCGTAATTACTGGTAGTCAGTAACTGATGAACCGACCAATTTTCTTCAATTAATTCATCATCCTGCTCAATATACGTTGAAGTAGGTGTGACGTGTGCAGGTTGAAAAATTAAGCTCAAAATAATACCTGTTACCATGTGTAACACGATAAACATCGAAATAATAATCCACGGTGAAAGGGGTAATAAATACAACGGCAAGCCTAAAAACACCGCATGATATAATACTTTTCTCAAAATAATACCAAAGAGCAATCCATTGAATGGCATCCCCTTTTTAACCAGCCCTTTTTTTCTATAATGGTAAACTTTTATAAAATCCTTTACAGTAATCGTGATTATAGTAAATAAACTATAGAAAAATATTGCATAGATGTGCTGATATCGGTGAAACCATCTTCTTTTTTGAAAAGGAGACATTCTGAATATAAATCTCGGTTGAATATCTTCATCCGCATGCTCCACATTTGTATAGGTGTGGTGCAGTACATTGTGCTGAATTTTCCATATTGCCGAATCCATTCCAATGATGGTTGCAGAAAAACCTAAAAGTTGATTTATCTTACCGCTTTTTGAATACGAATGATGTAATGCATCGTGCATCACAGCGGTTCCTACCATCGATTTTCCAAATCCCATGACAATCCAAAGACCAAACAGAATTGGAATGTTTACAATTCCTGAAAATAATATGAGTACAAATGGAATAATATAAATACTAAGAGCGACTGCCGTTTTTATTATCATGTGAATATTGGCATTCTTACTTAATCCTGTCGTTTTAAAATAATTATTAACCCTTGCTCTTAGCTCAACTGCAAATTCATGGTTAATTTCTTTTGAAAATCGATAACGCTTCATATATAAAATTTAGTCAGGCGCTATAGTCCCAATAATACAATTTAGATTGAATTTTGAAGGTTTATAACACCGTTAAAAAATAGAAAAAGGTGGCATCCCCTACCTTCATTTATAAACAATTAGCCGCAAAAAACACGATTAATTGTAATTCCCTAAATCTAAAGTATAAAAGCTAAATTACCTAATACATGTTTCAATTAGATAGTTTTTCTGTATTTCCAGATGGCTAGTCCCATCATCACAAAAGCAAAAATGGTAATATTCCTGAATTGAAAAGATAAATCCGCAAACCCGGATCCTTTGAGAATAACAGAACGAGTCACTTCAACAAAATAACGGATTGGATTGAAATACGTAACTTTCTGCGCCCAATCTGGCATATTTTCCACTGGAGTGAAAATCCCTCCCATCAACATAAAAATAACAAGGAAAAACCAGGAAATGAACATGGCTTGCTGTTGGGTTTGAGTGATAGTACTGATAAATAAACCGAATCCGAGTACCAACACGAGATAAATTGCACCAAAAGAATACATCACCAATGGATTCCCCACCACATGGATATCGAATACAAGTATCCCGACCGCTAAACCAATGGTAAATTCGAATAATCCGATAATCCAAAATGGAATGGTCTTCGATAGAATAAACTGGTATTTTTTAACTGGTGTTACGTTAATTTGCTCGATCGTTCCCAACTCTTTTTCACGTACAATGTTCATGCTTGATAAAAAGGCGCCAATCATCGTTACCAGCACCACCAACAACCCTGGAATCATATACAATTTATAATTCATTACTGGATTGAAGTAAAACAAGGGTGTAATCTGACTTTTCACCTGGTTTGAAGGCACAACATTCATTGAAATTGCATTTTTCATTGAAAATTCCTTCATAAAAGAACCAATAATCTGCTGGCTGTAACTAGCTCCCAATCCAGCTTTTGCACCATCCAGTGCATCAATTTTCAATAACAATTCCGTTTTCTCTCCCTTTTCAAGGCGTTGTTCAAACTTTTCAGGAAACTGAAGGATTAAATCAGTTTTCCACAAATGCATTTGATTTTCTGCTTCTTGGGGCTGATCATACACTCCATAAAGTTCGAAGTATCCTGATGATGTAAATTTTTCAACAATAGCACGACTTGTTGAAGATTTATCATAATCAACAATGGTTAAGGATAGGTTCTTAATCTCAAAATCAACGGCAAAAGATAATATCAGTAACTGTATCACTGGCATTACAAACATGATAGGCAGCATCGCCTTGTTTCTAAAAATCTGTTTGAATTCCTTTTCCAGTAAAAAAAACAATACTCTCATTGCAATCGAATTTTAAATTTCTTAATACTTAATCCGATAAAAAACAGGGTAAATCCTATCAGAATTAATGTCTCCTTCCAAAACATTTCGATTCCTTGACCTTTGATCATGATGCCTTTAAGAATGATTAAAAACCACCTGGCAGGAACAATATTGCTCACTACTTGCAAGGGGATTGGCATATTTTTAATAGGAAATATAAAACCCGATAGAATGATCGTGGGAAGCATTAATCCCATCAACGATATCATCAGTGCTACTTGTTGTGTTTCTGCAATGCTAGAAATGAATATACCCAATGAAAGTGCCGTAAG
>JAHEMU010000290.1 GCA_024643485.1 Cytophagales bacterium | reverse complement strand
AACGGAATTTCATGCGGTTTGACTATTGTTAGACCAATATTTTATTGCAAAAGCCTGTTTTTTATATCCGAATAAGTGTTTTCTTTATTTTGAATATCCAATGGGGTTACGCCATCCCTTAGCTCTAACCGCGTATATACATGCAATTTTGAATTGATCATTTCAACATCAATGGGTTTGCCATCACTGGTTTTGAGTCCTTTATAAATAAGCACAGCACTTACAGGATCGGCGGTCGGGTCACTTATTGATTTATACACTTTCAAGGTCGTTCCTGCGGGTAATTTAAACCCCTCCTCAAGATCCTTTCTAGCAATCGTTAAAATTTTCATCAATTGTTGAAGCGTTTCCTGTGGTCGATAATGATACCAATAGGCATCTTCTTCTGGAGTATTTCCAGAAAGGATATACCCTAGAATTGGACCTACTATACCAGCAAGTGTGAGTGTTTTGTTAGATGGAACAACTATTGGGTCTACTAAAAAAACATTGGAGGGTGCTTGTTTTCCTTTAAAATAACCAGACTTTACTAACTGTAATAAAAGGGTACAACTAGTTGAGGATCCGCCGAAACTGATATTGGTATATCCTGCTGTAACTAATCTTTCATATTCTTCTACAATAGGTTCTTGCCAATCTTTCCAAGTAGCGTTTTTAAAATCTTCATACGTCCTTCCATGGCCACCCATCAAAACCTGAGAAATTAAAATATCATTTGCGTCATTATTCCAACTTCTAAATTCATCCCATTCAAATGTGGTGGCACTATATCCATGAGTTAAAATCAATACGGGTGTTTGGGCTTGTATTGGATCAGGTGTAGGTATAGCGTAGGACACTAAATAACTAGAGGGATCGTATAAGGAAGGATCAAAAATAACATCGCCATCTAAATATTCAGGTAATATATCTGGTTCTGAACTACAGCTAAACAAGATGGTACAAATGAATAGAATACTTACTTTTTTCATTTTTGAAAATTCCATAAAAATGTAAATTGATAATATACCGGATACAGGGTTCCAGCTCCAGCATCACCCGTCCCACTCATTATTTGATAACCAAAGGTAGGTTGAAATGACAATTGTTGAATCATGGGGTATCTCAATCCAAATTCCACCGAAAGTGCCATTGAATTGTTTTGTAAATCACTGAATAAATCATTCTCATAATTCGCATGAAACCATCCTGTTGAAATACCAGATAAAATCACCATTTTTTTTTGAGAGCGAAATTGATAATGACCCGAAATCAAATATTCTTCTTGTTTAATTGCATTCGAGTTGAAAGCAGACCCTACTCTAGAAGAAATAATATGCCCTCCCAATAGTAACTTTCCATTTAATAATTGATCTGAACTGTAGTAAATAGAAGCCCCATTCTCCCAATAAAAGCCTACATATTTCTGTAATCGTAATCCGGCAGATATAGTTGGATTTTGTCCATATGACGTAAAAACCACACAGCTAATAATTATAAATACACCCCAAAAACGCCCCATAGTGAACTAGTTTACAAATATTGTAAGTAAAAGGTACAACTATTCTTTCGAACTTTTTGATTGCATCCCTTTTTTATTTTTCGTTTAGACATAACCATTTAAACTGATTATTTATATACTTTTACTGAGCAACTTACCACCACTTATTATTAAATTTTTACTATGGACATTTCTCAAATATTCAAGAACAATCAGAATTGGGTTCAAAACAAATTAGATTTAGATCCGAATTATTTTAAGGAACTTTCGGAAGGTCAAAACCCTGAAATATTATACATTGGGTGTTCCGACAGCCGTGTCACTGCAGAGGAATTAATGGGAGTACCTCCAGGTTATGCCTTTATTCATCGGAATATTGCAAATATGGTACCCACTATCGACTTAAGTTCACAATCCGTTATCGATTATGCAGTCATGCACTTAAAAGTGAACCATGTAGTGGTTTGTGGTCACTACTATTGTGGTGGTGTAAAAGCTGCCATGCAATCAGCCGATCTTGGGCTTTTGAATCCTTGGCTACGTAGCATTCGAGATGTATATAGGTTACATCGGAAAGAACTTAATGCCATAGAGGATGAGGAAGAAAAATACAAAAGATTGGTCGAATTAAACGTTCAAGAGCAATGTATCAATGTCATTAAAACCTCTGAAGTTCAACGAGCATACCGAGATCGAGGAATTACCGTTCACGGTTGGGTTTTTGATATTCACTCAGGGAAGTTAATCGATTTGAAAATTGATTTCCGAAAAATATTAGAAGAAATAATGGAAATTTATCGGTTGTCCTGATTAATGAGCAAGTGCTTTTCCAAAAACTTCAAACTGTAAATACCATACTGCAATGGCAGCAAAATAACCAATAATCGCAGGTATAGTTCCTTTTTTAACGTATTCAGTTACGCTTAAATCAGGAACTTGCCCCATTGCAGCTACTCCTGCAGCACTTCCTATGATTAAAATACTTCCTCCAGTGCCTGCAGTAATGGCTAATAATATCCAATACTTCATTTCAATGCCGTTTGGTAGCATTTCTAAAACAGCTGCGGTTAGCGGTACGTTATCAAAAACTGAAGATATTATACCTAATACGGTATGCCCCACTATAATGGTATTTCCGTTTTCACCAGGGTTTTCACCAAATAAGAAGTGGGCTATTTGATTTAACACTCCGATATATCCCAACGCGTGTACAGCCAATAATATCCCAATGAAGAAGATGATGGTTGCCATATCAATTGATCGAATAACATTCACAATTTTATTGGCTTTTTTAACTAATTTACCTCTTTTCAAACGATAATCGATCGTAATTGCTGCAATACCCAATCCAAATAAAATTCCAAATAATGGAGGCAAATGCAACATATTCACTAAAACTGCCAAACCGAATGTCATCAGGCCAATGAAAATAATATACCATTTTAAAGGTGCTATTTCTTCCTTTACTTCCTTTCCTATCCGTTTTTCAACCACCATTTTACGGGTTAATAGATATTGAGGTATAATCCATGCAGTAATGGCTGGTAGTAGACCGAAGAAGAAGATTTCCCAAGCGGTAAATTTACCATCTAGCCATAGCATAATGGTGGTTACATCCCCCACCGGTGACATTACTCCACCTGCATTCGCAGCGAGAATGGTATTGATAACAAAGAGATTAAAGTTTTCTTTTTTGATATATAAATGCCTTCCTACTTGGAGCATTACCAAGGTACTTGTAAGGTTATCAAGTACTGATGAAGTTACAAATGCAATAAATCCCAAAATCCAGAATAACTGGTAATTTGAGATGTGCATGGAAATTAATTTATTTTCAATCCAAGAGAAAAAGCGATAGTGCCCCATCATTTCGACGATAGTCATGGCACCAATTAAAAATACAATCAGTTCAAAGATTTCTACAAAACCATGCTCCAGAGCTTCGTTCATTGCTTCCGGCTCTGCCCCAAAAGAAGCCACCATCCACATCGAAGTTCCAGTAAAAATAGCTATCCAACTTTTGTTCACTCCAAGCACGTGTTCGAATGAAATTGCAATGATTCCGTTTATAAAAATAATTAGGATTATGATAGTTGAAATATCCATAGCGCACATCATTTTTTGACGCTACAAATTTGACCTTTATTTTACCAAAAAAACATATCTCAGGGCATATTTCAAAATGATTTATCTCATATTCCTCTGTAACATTTCACACAAAAAAAACATGTCAAAAAACACTGAAATATCTTCCTTTTTTGTAAGTTTAAATCGAAAAAATATTAACACAAAAAATTATCAAAATGGAACCTTCAAAATTGGTTGATCAGTTAATCGAACTTATTTTCAATTATGGGCCAAAAATGATCGGTGCTATTCTGGTATTGATTATTGGTTCCTGGGTGATTAAATTAATTACCAAAATGCTGTCAAGAGCATTAGATAAATCTCAGATTGACCCAACCTTAAAACCGTTCCTAAAGGGACTTGGTAATACCATCATGAAAGTACTGTTGGGAATTAGCATTCTCGGAATGGTAGGAATTGAAATGACTTCCTTTATAGCGGTACTCGGAGCGGCAGGTTTAGCCGTGGGTATGGCTCTTTCAGGAACACTCCAAAATTTCGCAGGAGGAACTATCCT
>JAHEMU010000020.1 GCA_024643485.1 Cytophagales bacterium | reverse complement strand
CACAGCCGGATGGAGGACTGATAACCAATATAGGCAGGGCTCACATTGGTACTTTTGGTGGAGTTGATCAAATCATAAGGGGAAAAAGTGAAATTTTTGATTTTCTTATTAAAAATGATGGAATCATCTGGGTGAATGAGCAGGATGAAGTGATCAAAAATATGTCAAAAAGATTTTCAAAATCTTTTAGCTATCCCAGTGAGAAAAGTTTTTGCCCAGTATCATTTATCTCATCAGATCCCTTCTTAAAAGTAAAGGTGGAAGGATTTCCAGAAACATCCACACAGTTGATTGGAGCGTATAATTTTTCAAATGTGGCAGCCGCATTAGCTGTTGGGAAATATTTTAATGTGCCTATGGATCGGGCACTGGATGCGATAGCTCAATACCGGCCCGACAATAACCGTTCTCAGGTTATTGAATCAGGTAATAACACCCTTATTTTGGACGCTTATAATGCCAACCCAAGCTCCATGCAGGTTGCCATCGAAAACCTCGACCACATGAACACTTCAAAAAATAAACTGGCCGTTTTGGGGGATATGGGAGAGCTAGGCGTGGAAGAAATTTCCGAGCATCAATCGATTGGAAAAAGGTTGCAGTCCACTGGAATTGCAGCTGTTTACGTGGGTCCTCTGATGAAGCACGCACATGAGCTTCACTCAGAAAGTCTTTGGTATTCAACAGCAGACGAGGCCCTTTTGCAATTAGGTAAAAGGCAGTTTAATAACCAATTAGTCCTAATTAAAGGCTCAAGAAGCATGAAAATGGAGCGACTAAAAGAGCTTTTTTAACAATCAAAAACTCATTCGCAATAAAAACTCCTCTCTTTTTTTAGGGCTTAGGCTCACTTGTTTTTCGTTGTTCATTAGAATATACCCACCGTCCGATTTGACAAACTTTTTAACCTGTTCCAAATTGATTAAAAAGCTATTGTGAACTCGAAGGAACAAATCCGATGGCAACATAGATTCATACTCTTTTAGATTTTTAGATACCAGAATGGATTGTCCATTGGTTAGGTAAAAGGTAGTGTACGACCCTCCAGCCTCGCACAAAATGATGTCATGTACCAAAATAAATTCAAAACCATCAGATGTACTCAGACAGATTCGCTTAGGAGCTTCTTTTGATTGAATATTCGCCAAGAGTAATTCAATTTGTTTCGACAAAGGGTTCATCGTTTTCTTCTCCTTCACCTTATTTACGGCTTTTTGAAGATCATCGATATCAATCGGCTTGAGTAAATAATCGATAGAACTGAATTTAATTGCCTTTATGGCGTAATGTTCGAATGCCGTAGTGAAGATTACTTCAAATTGCATATCCTTTAAACCTTCCAAAACATCGAAACCGGTACCAGATTTAAGTTCTATGTCCAAAAACACAATATCCGGTTGACATTCTCTGATGATGGCTATGGCCTCAGAGACATTTTCAGCTGCTTGACATACCGTTACATCTGAAATAAATTCAGTTAGTAATTGTTTTAATGTTTCGCGAGAATGCTTTTCATCCTCTACTATTACCGCTTTCAAATTCATGATATGCTATTCAATTTCTATGGTGATTATCACTTTAGTCCCACTTATTTCATTGTTTTCATCCAAAACATCTTCAAATACGATGGGTTCTTCTATGTGTTCATTTACTTTTTTAAGTCGCTTTAGTGTCACTTCCAATCCTCTGGATCGATGTTTTTTATGTTCTACTCCCTTTAAAGCCGCTGATTTTTCACGGCCTATTCCATTGTCAGTAATCGTACATATCATTAAATCTTCCTTTCGATCAAAAGCAACAGAAAGTATCTTTTTACTTTTTTCACTTGGCATAAGCCCGTGAATAATGGCATTTTCTAGGAACGGCTGCAGCAATAACAGCGGAATTTCGGTCGATTCTGCGTCAATTGATGGATTAAGGTCTAATTGGAACTCAAAATTTTGATTAAATCGCAAAGATTCCAATTCAATATAATTACTCAACAATTCCAATTCAGCCGACAAAGTCACCTTGTTTCCGGTGGAAGACTCGAGTACAGAACGCAAAAGTTTACTAAATTTTGACAAATATCGATGGGCTGCTTCGGCATCGTTTTTAAGAATAAAATGCTGTATTGAACTCAATGAGTTAAAAATAAAATGAGGATTCATCTGAGCCCTGAGCATTCGAGTTTCCAACTCGTTATTTATGGATTCAATTTCCTGTTTCTGCGATGAAATTAATTGGTTTTTAGAACTGAGTACCTTGTTTAGTCGTTGCTTATGTCGGTTTTGTCGATACAAAAGAAAGACAATAATTAACAGCATAACCCCACCAATACTGTAGACCAATCGCAGTCGTTGGTCGTACTGTACCCGGGACTCCAAAATATCGACTTGGAGTGATTGTTCCCTCAATTTTGTATCCCTTTGAATGATGGCCAACTTGGTATTTTGGTTATCGAATTTCAGTGAATTTTCTTGATTTAACAGACTATCCGATAACATCTTGTGTCTTTTAAAATAATGAAGCGCTTCGCCTATATTTCCTTGCGCTTCGAGGATCTTACTCAATTGCTCCATTAACTCACTTTGATCACCCAGATTCATATAATCATTGTTCAAAGTTTCGTTTTTCCTGGCAATTTCTAGCGCTTGACTTAAGTTGTTTAAGTGTATATATGCTTCTGACATATTGAACCAAATATTGGATAATTCATGCGGCAAATTAATTTCAATAGCTTTTTTCTCTGCTTCTTTGAGTTTTAATAAAGCCAGTTCATAATCCCCGGTTTTTACATAAAGATTTCCGATGTTACTTAATCCATTCACATATTCTGTAGTATTTCCCGCTAGCTGGTTTCCATCAATATAACGGTTAAGATACCATTCAGCAGAGTCGTAGTTTTTCTGTTTAAGGTGGATGATAGCAATACTATTATACACCCCATCGATCCCTTCGGTTTTTGAAATACTAGAATTGATAGCAGCAGACTTTCTAAATAAATCCAAAGCAGCATCCTGCTGACCCATAATGTCTTGTAACACGCCGATACTTTGATAAAGTGTGGCTATTGCAGCACTGTCTTTTTCTGAAATCGCTATTTCAAGGGCACTATTGTAATACTCAAAACTTGTTTCATACTCACCGATGCGTTTATACACGATACCTAAATTCATGTACGAAGATCGAATCCCAGGTACATGTCCAATCGATTCATTCAAGAGCTTTGCTTGATTAAAATAATTCAATGCTTCTGGATAATTGCTTTGCATCCCAAAGGTTATGGCAATTCCAGTCAATTCCCTGCTCTTTAACCTCAAAATATCTGCTTTTTCAGCAGATTCAATCCCTTTTTGGAAGAAATATCTCGAAGAATCAAAATCATTCCTGCGGTAATAATTTCCTAATACGTGAAAGATTTCAGCTTTTAACGAGTCGTTATCAGCAATCCGCACTTGCTGCTTAAGACTATCCGCTACTATTTTGAAATCGGCTTGACTAAAACCAGGGGTAATTAAAGAAAGACAACATAACAACGCCAGAACGAATGTTTTACTCATATGATATTGGGTAGGTTTAATCGAATTTTATTTCCTATGATATTTTG
Organism: Cytophagales bacterium; assembly: GCA_024643485.1. Taxonomy (GTDB): domain Bacteria; phylum Bacteroidota; class Bacteroidia; order Cytophagales; family Cyclobacteriaceae; genus JAHEMU01. The sequence goes on along the minus strand of JAHEMU010000020.1, from coordinate 12,109 downwards.
TTGATTATCATATTGTAAATCTATTGACTTACTGATATTATATCCTTTATATTTTACATAAGCACTCACCTGTTTTTCCCAATCGAGGATATTTTTCCTGTATTCCGGTAAATAGGTAGAATTAAATTTTTTAGGATCATGCTCAATTAACACCTTTACTAATACCTGTTCGTGATCTAATTCGATATCGATAAACAAGTCATATTTCAACTTATTTTCCTTCACCCCTAATTCAATGATGTTTTCGAAAAGCGTGTGAATCAATAAGGTGGGAATATGCGCTTCTACCTGAGAAGGATTTACATTGATGGTATAATTAAATTGATCATTGTATCTCAATTTTTGAATATTCAAATAGATGGTCAACATGTTTATTTCTTCGTGGATATCAACAGATTCCTTACCCAATAACCGAAGATTATAACGAATTAATTTTCCAAAATTACTCAAATAACTCAATGCCGTTTTTTTGGAATTTGTGGTGATAAAATATTGAATACTGTTTAACGCATTAAAAACAAAATGTGGGTTCATTTGGGATTGAAATGCCTTTATTCTCAATCTTGCCAACTTTTGTTCAGTTTCAATCAATTGTTTTTGCCGCTGTGTGGCCTCAATTTCCTGTCTAATACTTATCAATTTAACGCCACAAATCGCTGCAATCGCTTGTAGCACTCTCAAATGTTGTTCGTGAAAAAAATGGCGTTCATGATGTTCACAATCTATCACACCTAACACTTGGCCTTCATGTATAATTGGAATACAAATTTCAGAAAGTCTTCTTGAATCATCCACAATATAGCGAGGATCCAAGGTAGTATCATGAATGATTTCCGCTATACCTGTTTGAGCGACAAATCCTGAGATACCAAATCCAATGGGAATATCTAATGGTTCTATAATCCGCTCTAGTTTTGGATTTTTTGGCCCGTGTGCTGCTCTTTGTACCAACGCATTTTTATCCCGATCAATTAGGTATATGACACAATCAATAAAACCCAATTTTGAAATACAATTCCTCACCACGTCCCAAAGAAGCTCTTCCTCCGTTTTTTTCGTCAAAAGAGAGGTGGAAAAAAACAATAGTATCTCCTCTAATTCTTTAAAAGATAGAGTGTTTGAAGTAGCTGATTCTATATGTTTGGTGGAGAATTGCATCTTTGAAGATAATCAAATTAAAGAATTATTAAAGAATAGAAAGTATGTTCTGGCCGTAAAAAACTCGGAACTCGTTTAGATGCGAAATAAAAAAAGAAAAGGGCCCATCATGAAGATGAAAGGCCCTAATTATTTTTATTTTGTTGTAAGTAATAAGATGAAAGGAGGATTTCCTACCTCATTAGTAGTGCTGGAAATAACCATGATATAGTCATCACCTTCTTTCAAAATCGCCCCTGCGAAAGGAGTATCTCCACTTTGATGACTAACCGTTCCACTTATCAATCCATTTTCTATGGAACTAACTGTCATGGTAATACCATCCACTTCATTGATAACATTCTCTTCAATACTTGTGTATGGGTGACCCTCCCCTACGCCTGTTCCTGAAAACACCACATTTACAGGGAGTGTTTTATCGTCGCCGGCTGGTAAATATGCGATGCCATTGAACACAGTATTAAAGATATCACTTTTAGCAATATTATTTTGTTCTAAGGCAAACACTCCACCATTTCCATAACCGAAATCCACCATTAGCACACCTGCATCTGTAAATTGTCCGGCTGCTTTTGTATTTCCATTTTCTTCATAGATTGAAAAATTTCCGTTTTCTTCAACAATAGCAGTAGGAACTCCACCAATTGAATTGGAATAAGTGCAATTTCCGCCATCATAACAGTCAAGGCTTTTTGCAGAACCCGTGATATCAAATCCGCCCACGCCTGGAGCAATGGTAACTTGACCAATAGCTTCCTCAATGGTGGGGTTATAATTCGCGCCATTTCCTGGAGCAATAATGACATAATTATAATCGCCGGCCATGTTATTAGCATCACCTTGAGCAACCATCGAAATAAGGTCGCCTTTAATGCTTCCTTCTGGTTTGATGATTAAAGCAGTATTCGGAACTTCCAACGCATAGAAAAATGCGGTTCCATCAGTCGGGATCACTTCAGTTCCACCAGAAGCGGCAGTGATTGTTACTTTTAAGAATCCAGAATCAAACACTTCCACTTCGCCCTCGATAGAGACGTCATCGTTTATATCATCAAATGTACCTGCATCCCAAGAAGCAGTCATGGTAAGATTGGTGCGATTAATTGACCATTCCCACACATCACCCGGAGACTGAGTGCCTTTATAATAAACGATATCATCCGCCTTCGGGCGTGGATCCGAGTTATCGGAGCAACTTAGCATAAAACCAATTGAGAACATTGTGCAAATTGTGAGTAGCTTTTTCATTTTGATTACATTTTTTTGTTTCATGAATCGAATGTAATCGAAAGAATAATCTGATTTATATTGAATTGACGGATGATGGGTTTCAATTGATAGATGCCTAAAATGAATAGAGCAACTATTCCTTTCTAATCAATTTATTAAAAAAATGAGGTTTATTTATAGATATCTTTCCGATGTCCTACTTTGCGCACATCTATCAAATGAATAATTTCGTCTATTGAATAGACAATTCGATATTCCCCAATCCGAATCCTCCAATTCTCACTAGCAATTAATTTTTTCGCACCTTTTGGACGAGGATTTTTTCCTAAATTTAAAATGCCTTTAAAAAGTCGGTTATTTACGACTTTTGGAAATTTTGATAATTCTTTCGCAGCAGATCTGCTTACGACTATTTCAATCACTCATGTACTCAATTTGCAACTCCTTTGGGAATATACATCCTCACAATAAAAAATTCTCGTTGGGTCTCCGTAATTAATTCCGACTCCGATCCATAAACCAACCGCAACCGTTGCCGAACATTTTTCAACCCTATCCCTTTACCTTTTGAACTGCCCTCAAAGGGATCGTATGGATTCTTGATACTGATTAACACTCCCTCACCTCGGGGTTTACAACTCAGACTAATTTTCACTTCCTCCAAAGTATCATAAGTACTAAACTTAATGGCATTTTCTATCAATGGCTGTAGTATCATGGGGGGTAATTTCACCTTCAGGCATTGGTCTGAAAACTCCTCCACAATGTGAAGTCGATCGCCAAATCGGATCCTCTCTATATCTGCAAATAATCTTAAATTATGTATTTCTTCTTCCAAATCAATCAGATCTGCTTTGTCTTTTCCTAATGAATACCGCAAAAACCCGGATAATTTTACCACCATGTCTCGAGCTTTTTCCGGGTTGGTAATGGTTAATGAACTGATAGAATTTAAACTGTTAAAAATAAAATGCGGATTCAATTGAAATTTTAACAAGTTAAGCTCGGTTTCATGAAGTAATTCCTTCAATTGAAGCTCCTCCTCTTCTTTCTTTTCTAACTTCTCGCGGAATTTATGGCTATAAAAATGCAATAACAGCAAGGCATAGGCGAAATACCCCGCAAATGTTTTGGGAAGCGCTAACAATTGTCCGGTGTTTTCGGGTAGCCATCCCATAACATTTACTACCATATATCGGCTTCCATAGGATAAAATAGCAGCAACAAGGGAGGAAGCCACTAAATGGGTGATGATGATCTCAGTAATATGCCGAACCCCCACATCCATATAGCGAATGGCAAACCACAATGAAAAATTGATAGACAATAACATCAGCGAAAACACACCAATGTCCTGCCATAAATCGATAATGGATAATTCGTAATAGAAAATGACTGCGCCCGAATAGGCAACAGTCATCAAACCCCAAATCAATAAATTATATATTAAACGTTCCTTGTTCACCTCTATCTATTGCGAATTTTTAATTCTCCACCTCCAAATATCACAACTCCTGTAATTATCAACTGCCGCTCAGGGTCTTGAGCATTGATGATTTGACGTTCGTCAGAATACCCGCCAAAAATAGGGTTTACTTTTACTTGTACATCCCAGGTTGATGGCACAAAAATGGTGCTTCCTCCAAATAAGGTAAATATATCAATGGTATTCACTCCCTCCGCCAACTGCGCTTGAGATAAATCAATTTCGGCCCCTCCAAACACAGAACTCAATCGACCTCCTTTAAAACTTGAAGAAGTAATTATTTTATGTGTACCTGAAAATACGACAAATTCATCGATAACATCTCCAGGATAATTCTGATCGTTATAGGTACGATGTTCGTTTTCATTTCGCCTAACCAACATCAATATTCCAACTAAAATTAAAAACGCAGGCCATAAATTAAATATTCCAACTCCAAAGTAGTCCGAAACAAGGAAAATAGACCCTACTGATATAAGTGTAATTCCCGGTCCTCTCTTTTCTCTTACAAAGAACATAAACAACCCTAACATGATTAAGAAACTATACCACTGATAGATGACATGTGGAAAATATATGTGCCAGATATGCAAATTATCCAATAGAAGGACTACCCCCAGAATAATTATTGCAACCGAAAATCCTATTTTTTTATTATTGCTGGTTCCCATGATTGATATGATTATTGTTCGATTTATTTGGTTCTAAATGCCGGATTAACATAACAATCCCTATTACAATTAACAGCGCCGGCCAGTACTGCCATATTTCTCTAAAGGTTATGTCGATGACTCGAGGTAAAAGAAATGCTCCTCCCAAAGTGATTAGTACCACACCCGACTCCCATCGGTCTTTTGTGATAATTAAAACTACTCCAATTCCAATTAATAAAAATTGCCAAGTAAATATATACCAGGGAATATAAATCAAATGCAATCGGTGCAACAGTAAAAACGACCCTATTACAATTAATAATACTGCCGTTGAAATTTGTTTGTTTCCTGTTCGTCCCATTTTGTTTTTATTTGCTTACATAAAAATACGCAAGGTTTGTCCTTCGGTAGATGGTACATCGGCCAATGGCAGTTCCATATCGGTCAATGCCGTATATTTTACAGTAAAAAAATGAGGCAATCCTTTATTATCTTTAGAAATTAAGTAATCGAGATTATTCTACGGTTTTCATCAACACTTTACTTAATTTGCACCCCCGATTGAAACAAACTATTTACGATATAGCCATCCATACTTACGCTCGACTCATGCAGTGGGCCGCGAAGGTTAATCCAAAGGCTAAAGCGTTTGTAGAAGGGCGAAAAAAAGGATGGAAAGAATTAGAACAATTCTCCGCACAAAAAAAACCTACAATTTGGATACACTGCGCGAGTTTAGGTGAATTTGAACAGGGTCGGCCTATTATCGAGGCGCTAAAAATGTCCCAAAGTAAATATTCTATCCTGCTTACCTTTTATTCTCCTTCCGGATATGAGGTCAGAAAAAATTACACCCATGCCGACTTGGTGACGTACCTGCCTATCGATACACTCACGAATGCGCAACACTTTCTCGATCTGATTCAACCGAGTTTAGCCATCTTTGTAAAATATGAATTTTGGCATAATTATATCCACCAAATTGCTAAACGCGGCATTCCACTTATTTCTATTTCAGCCATTTTCAGAAAAGAACAACGTTTTTTTAAAAACAAAAACAATTTCTTTAATCACGTACTTCGCCAATTCAATCATATCTTCACCCAGGACGAAGAAAGCCTTCATCTCCTCCATTCCATCGATATTACCCAAGCAAGTAAAGCAGGTGACACACGGTTCGATCGAGTCATTACGCTATCAAATGAACCCTATGAAAGTCCCGAATTAGAAGAGTTCAAGGGCACAAACGACATTATGGTGATTGGAAGTTCTTGGGAAGCCGATGAAAAATTACTGATTCCTTTTATCCAAGAACACATCAGTTCACTTAAATTCATCATCGCGCCACACGAAATTAATGAATCACATATAGAAAAATTAATAGCACTGTTCCCCAAAACATCCATCAAATGGTCTGAAATGAACGAGAAGTCGAACTTTGCTGACTACCGGATCCTCATAGTTGATACCATTGGGCAACTTTCTCATTTATACCGCTTTGGAAAATATGCCTACGTGGGCGGAGCTTTCGGAGCTGGATTACACAACATCTTAGAACCGGCTTGCTATGGGCTTCCTGTTTTTTTCGGAAATAAGAATTTCACTAAATTTAAAGAAGCAGTTGATTTACTCGAACATGGTGGTGCTTTTTCGATTGGCTCAACAAAAGAATTGGAGGAAAACTTCCGCTTTATTGAAAAGGATTCCAACTATCTTAAAGTGAGAAATAACATTCATCAATACGTCAACGATCAAAAAGGAGCAACAGAACTAATTTTAAACCACATGAAACAATGGATCTCCTAATATGAAAGGATTAGTTACAAAATCAACCGGATCATGGTACACAGTTAAAGCAGAAAGTGGGGATTTTTATGACTGCCAAATTCGGGGAAAATTTAGACTAACTGTAAAAGGTATTACCAACCCGCTAGCCGTAGGTGATTATGTCGATTTTGAAGAAAAATCACCCCATACCATCACAGTTATTCATCCACGTGAGAATTACTTGATTAGAAAAGCTGTGAAAAAAACTGGGCATGGACACATGATTGCCTCCAATATCGATCAAGCCATTTTAGTAGCAACCGTAAAGCACCCCAAAACTTCTCTCGGTTTTATTGATCGCTTTCTGATAAGCGCAGAAGGCTTCCGAATCCCACAAATTATCCTTTTCAATAAAATTGATTTACTCAAAGACAAAGATTTTGAATATCTGGATCATATCATGTCCATTTATAAAAAAGTAGGAGTTCTTTGTCTTCCTGTTTCTGCAGAAACTGGTGAAGGATTGGAAGCATTTAAAGATTTACTCTTGAATAAAACGAGTCTGATAGGTGGGCATTCCGGAGTGGGAAAAAGTACTATCCTAAATAAAATTCATCCAAACCTCGCTCAAAAAACAGCAGAAATTTCTGATTTTTCAGACAAAGGAAAGCACACCACTACTTTTGCTGAAATGTTTTTCTTCGACGATCATTCAAAGGTAATCGATACCCCAGGAATTAAGGAACTTGGCCTCATCGATATGGAAGATTTTGAAATTGCAGATTATTTCCCTGAAATGAGACCTCTTCGAAATGACTGTAAATTCAATAACTGCCTTCATTTAAGGGAGCCTGGTTGCGCAATTAAAACAGCAGTAGAAGAAGGAGAGGTTTCAGAAGAACGATATTCCTCTTATATTAGTATGATTACAAACGATGACAATCGCCGGTAAATGACTAATTAAGACTTCAATGAAATTCCTCTTTTCGCTTGCCTTTTGCCTAACCTTTATTGGTTGTGCCGTTACACCTAATGTTCAAAATGGAGTAACTATTTCCAACATACAAGGCGCCCAACAAATTATCGGGCTAAATTATTCGGATCCTGAACTCGATTCCATGCAGGATTACCTCAACCGTAATTTGAAAGGATATAAGGATCGAATGAATTATACCTTGAAAAATTCCACTTCGATGGCATTATATTTCGACCCTCGCCCTGCAGGTTTTGAATTTCAGCCATCGGGTATCTCTACTACTTGGCAAGCAGATAGCACCACTCTCTACCCTGAAAATGAATCGGATTTGGCCTTTTATACCATTCCTCAACTCGCAGGGCTATTGAGATCAGGGAAAATCAGTAGTGTTGATCTTACACAATTCTTTATTCACAGACTTAAAACCTATTCGGATACGCTTTCATGCTTAATCACTTTAACTGAAGCGAGAGCTCTTCAAGAAGCAAAACAAGCCGACGAAGAATTAGCCGCCGGAATCGACCGAGGAATATTGCATGGTATCCCGTACGGCATCAAAGACTTATTCTCTTCGAGTGGAGATAAAACTACCTGGGGTGCGGCTCCTTACAAAGACCAAACCTTTGATTTTGACGCCACTGTTATTCAAAAATTACAAAAAGCAGGAGCCATTCTGGTTGCAAAACTAACTTCCGGTGCTCTTGCCAGTGGTGATGTGTGGTTCGGTGGAAAGACCTTAAACCCTTGGAATTTAAAAGAAGGTAGTAGCGGTTCCTCCGCAGGTTCTGCTTCAGCTACTTCTGCGGGCTTAGTCCCCTTCGCCATTGGAACAGAAACTTGGGGCTCCATCCTTTCGCCCTCGAACCGTTGTGGAGTCACCGGTCTTCGACCCACCTTTGGAAGAGTGAGCCGTTATGGTTGCATGACACTAAGTTGGACCATGGACAAGGTGGGTCCAATTTGTAGAAATAGCCGGGATTGTGCCATTGTTTTTTCCATCCTTAACGGGAAAGATGAATTGGATAAATCGACTACTGATTATGCGTTTAATTATTCCATACCCGTCAAACAGATTAAAATTGCGTATTTGAAAGAAATGCGATCTGAAAAAAATGGAAATCATAAAAATGATAGTCTTACTTTAAATTTCTATCAACAAGCAGGGTTTGAATTGGCTGAAATTAGCCTGCCCAATAACCTTCCTATCCAATCATTAACTACTATCATCCGTGCAGAAACGGGAGCTGTTTTTGATGAATTAGCATTAACCAACACCGACGACTTAATGGTTCGCCAAGATAAATGGGCGCGACCTAACACCATTCGGCAAGCCCACTTTATTCCAGCTGTGGAATATATTCAAGCCAACCGGTTCCGCGTTCTTTTAATGGAAGAAATGAACAAACTTTTCGACCAATACGATGTAATCATCTGCCCTTCTAGCGGAACGGAAGAAAGCTTAATCACTAATTTGACAGGACACCCTTCCATTACAGTGCCAAACGGATTCAAAGAAACGGGTTCACCTACCGGGTTTACCATTATTGGTGGCTTATATAAAGAAAATGCAATATTACAGGTAGCTAATTTATTTCAAGAAGCGACAGATTTTGATGAACTACATCCACCCTTATTCAAATAAGAAGGATCAAAGTAGAAATTTAACGATCGGAAACAGTCTAATTTGCCAATTTACTGAATCCGTTTCTCTGGCCAACATCACCCATTCTTTAGCCATCGCCTTTGAGCGAAAACGAAGAGCTTGTCTATATTCATATTGGATCCTGTCACTTATTGCCTTTTTGGAAAGATTTCCGGCCGACAATTCTATCGCTTTCTTGCATACCTGAAGCGTAGATTGACTGTATTTATTAAATTTTTCAAGATTTAAATCAGTCATAGAACCCCGCACTTTCCGTACTCTTACCAATATTTCATCCATCCTTGCATATTTGTATTGAAAGGAGGATCGGACCCAAAAGTCAAAATCTTCATAGGATAAGCGCTCATCGTACCCCCCTAATTTCTCCAACACCTCTCTTTTTACCATCATGGAAGGAGCCGAAACATAAAATTTTGAAATTAGTGTTTCAAAAATATGCCCTTCAGGAAATAGTCCATCTGCAAAATTTGATTTAATCTTGTCGAAATGATACCAAAGCAATTCACCCTGCTCATCCACCACTTCAACGTCGTGGTGCACTACCCCATAATCTGAATCAAGAGTATTAAAAAAATCCAATTGTTTCTCTATTTTCTCAGGATACAGTTCATCATCGCCCGCCAAATCAATGATGTAATTCCCAGTACAGTGACTAAATCCATAGTTAAATGCCGCACAGTTTCCAATGTTTTGAGTGAGGGGTAAAAACTTAATTTCAGGCCTATTCTCAATAAAAGCTTCAATAACTGAACGGCTATTATCGGTACTTGCATCATCAACTATAATGAACTCGATATGCTCATAGGTCTGTCCCAATACCGACAGTATCGCTCTTTCAATAAAGGTAGCATGATTATAGCAAAGACATATAACAGAAACTTTATCCATTCTTCCAATCATTTTTTCTAAAGGAATTCCAAACAATCAAAAAGAACAATATCTGTCGAACGGTATTGGCCACAGGAATCATTTCAACTGAATTCTGTACGACGCCTAAAATAATTACCAACGCAATCACATAAATCACTGCAGAATAGAGATGTAATTTCAGAAACAATCCGATCTTATTTTGCGAAATAATCACGTAAACAAGCAGTGCCGCAGGTAGATTAAAAAAATCGCCAAGTAACTGCCAATGAATAAAATCAGCCGCGGGCAATAAATCTTCAGAATACAACAACCGAATAATCCACCCTTTAAAGAAGTACAAGAGGAGTAACCCGATGCCAACCAATAGAATAATCAATCTTAAAAATTGTTTTAATTCAATGATCGACCGCTCTTCATGGGCAGAAATGGCCGACACTCTGGAGTAAAAAATGAGTCCAACCGTACCTAGAAAAAGCGCCCGAATATTATCCGAAATCCGCACTTGCGCTTGCCAATAACCGGTCATTTCTTCTCCAAACCATCCCATCGAAAAATCTCTTACAAAGAAGTCAACCAACTTTCCAAATACCATCCCCCCGGCGGCGATCACTAAAAAACCGGCTATGGAGCGCAGTACCACTTTATTCAATTTGGTATGCCATTTGGGAATAACACCAAAGGAAAAACCAACGACGGTATTTACCACGCTGTTGAATGACAAAATCCCAACATACACCTTCATAAACATGAAAATAGACGTTGACTTAATCAATAAAAGCCCTACTAGAAGTGATATAAAATTGAATAACAACAACCAAAAAACCCCTTGAAACGCCCTTTTAGCATAGAAAAAGCTTATTGTAAGGCTGTTGAATAACATAAAAAAGATGGCAACAAAGACAAACGTTAATGTGCCAGGCTCAAGAAGAAAGCCTTCAAAATAGTTTAGAAAAGTAGATTTTGAAGTAATTACTACAATAAAAACACCGGCAAACACCGCTATATTTAGGATCGTTGCATGAAAAAACAATTCCGTTTGCATCCTTTTATCATGATACAAACGCATAATACCCAAATTGGTCCCTTGATCAGGTACCTGGGTAAACAAACCTATAAAATTCTGAAAATGAGATAACAATGCTACACCAGAAGCGCCAAAAAAAATGGAGGTCATTTTAAAAACTAGGATTGAAATAGCCCCTCGAATCGCCACAAATCCATACACCCAGGCAGATCTCCCAGCAACTAACTCTTTTATTTGCTTTATCAAATTCAATGATTAATGGTTTTTTGCCAATAGTATTTGGGGGAGATAATCGCTCCAACACTCTCTTTAAAGCTTATTAGCGGGTAATTGGGTAGGTTATTGAGAGAGCTTGAGCCCAAATCAATTAGCTTAACTCCATTTTTCAACCCAAATTCATACATTCCCGACATTAATAACAATACCGGACTATAGCTATCAAAAGATCTTAGATGCGCGTGGCTGAAATCGTACATAATCTCATCATTAACCCTAAAACACAAGGCCGCGGCGGTTAATTTCCCCTCCTTCAACACTCCAAAAGTGTGCATTTGCCCAGGGATATGTTGCTGATATTTGGTAAACGTACTTTTGGTCATTGAGAAGCGGTAGTCTCTTTCATTGCGACATTGTACAATAAAATCAAATATCAATTCAGGATTCATATCATTCTTAAAAACAAATTCCTCCCTTTCCAATTTCCTCAATCTGCGCTTATATTCCGAAGAAACCAGCTGATCCTCAAAAGTCGTTTCTGTTAATGATAGCACCCAATGTGGGTCAACCTTTACCATTTTAAATCCAGTTTGAGCAAGTGCATATTGTTGCTTTCCTGCTACCTCCGGATTATAAACCGTTGGAAATGTTTTAAGATTAATCTCTTCAACTCCCAATTTTATTAACGTTTCTACCAATTTTGACACGAACTCATCCACCCATTTCCCAGAAAGAGATGGGTGAAAGGAGATTCCTCCATAGGGGGCTAGCAGCGGATTGTTCGCTTTTTTTTCAACGATATGAAAATGGCTTTCAGCAACTATTTCATGGTCTTTTTCGCGAATTAAATAAAAGGAATGCCAACACTCCTCATGCTGTAATTTCCGATGTTTCTCTTCACAAAATAACAGTTCCTTATAGTTCCTGTGGTAATTATCCGTCGAAATGTTGTGACCAAAAATCATGAATTAAAACTGAATGCCAATTGCACGGTAAATAAATCTCAACAACCACACCGGATGAAGTGGGATAAATAAGATGTCCCGGTGTGCATTTCTTATGCTGC
>JAHEMU010000289.1 GCA_024643485.1 Cytophagales bacterium | reverse complement strand
ATCGATTTGCTGAACAGAACCATTGGCTTGAATCAATTTATTTTTCATACCATCGTTCCATAAACCTAATTCAATTAGATCTTTCATCAAATGCTTATTTACTACAATAAATTCACCTGATAGAGTACGTCTTGTGTAAATATTTGATGTGTATGGCTCAAAACACTCATTATTTCCCAATATTTGAGAAGTTGATGCTGTAGGCATTGGAGCCACAAGCAATGAATTTCTTACTCCGTGTTTTTTAACCTCTTGTTTTAACGCAGTCCAATCCCAACGACCTGAATCTGGAGTTACCCCCCACATATCAAATTGGAAGATACCTTTTGAAACAGGGGAGCCTTTAAATGTTTCATAAGGGCCTTCTTTAATTGCCAAGTCTTTTGAAGCAGTCATTGCAGCGAAATAAATCGTTTCAAAAATTTCACGATTAAGTTTTTTCGCTTCTTCTGATTCGAAGGCCATATGCAATTGGATGAACGTATCCGCTAATCCTTGTACACCTAAACCAATCGGTCGATGACGCATATTAGAGTTTCGAGCTTCAATCACAGGATAATAGTTTACATCGATAACCTTATTAAGGTTTTTAGTAGCGACATAAGTTATATCATATAGTTGTTTATGATCAAATTGACCATTTTCTACAAATTTCGGTAATGCAATAGATGCAAGGTTACAAACGGCTACCTCATCTGGAGAGGTATATTCCATGATTTCAGTACACAAATTACTTGATTTGATTGTACCTAGATTTTTCTGGTTTGATTTTTTATTAGCAGCATCCTTGTACAACATATAAGGAGTACCAGTTTCAACTTGAGATTCTAGAATTTCAAACCAAAGTTCTTGAGCCTTAATTTGTTTTCTGAATTTCCCATCTTTTTCGTATTTCTCGAATAGTCTTTCAAACTCATCTCCATATACATCAGAAAGTCCAGGAGCTTCGTTAGGATCAAAAAGAGACCACATTTCGTTATCCTGAACTCTTTTCATAAATAAATCAGGAATCCAAAGCGCGTAGAATAAATCTCTTGCTCTAAGTTCTTCTTTACCGTGGTTCTTTTTAAGGTTTAAGAAATCAATGATATCGGCATGCCAAGGTTCTAAATACATGGCAAAGCTACCTTTTCTTTTCCCTCCACCTTGATCGACATATCTAGCAGTCATGTCAAAGTTCCGAAGCATTGGAATAATTCCATTGGAAACACCACCAGTTCCTTTAATATATGAACCTTTAGCTCGGATATTGTGTATGCTTAGACCTATACCACCTGCAGATTGAGATATTTTAGCACACTGTTTCAGTGTATCGTAAATGCCATCAATACTATCATCTTTCATTGTTAATAAGAAACAAGAAGATAACTGTGGTTTAGGCGTAGCCGCGTTGAACAAAGTTGGTGTTGCGTGCGTAAACCATTTTTCAGAAAGGAGGTTATACGTTTCAATAACCGAATCAATATCATCAAAGTGAATTCCAACTGCTACCCGCATTAGCATGTGTTGGGGTCTTTCAACGATATTTCCGTTAATACGCATTAAATATGAACGTTCCAATGTTTTGAAACCGAAGTAGTCATAACCAAAGTCACGATCATAGATGATAGAAGAATCTAGAAGGGCTGCGTTTTTCTTTACGATCGCATAAGCTTCTTTAGATACCATTGGAGCGTTCTCCCCTGTTTTTCCATCGATATGAGTATACAATCGTTTCATTGTATTAGAGAAAGACTTGCTAGTTACTTTGTGCAAATTAGAAATAGCGATTCTTGCAGCAAGTTTAGCGTAATCAGGGTGAGAAGTGGTCATTGACGCTGCTGTTTCAGCAGCCAAATTATCTAATTCGACCGTGGTTACCCCATCGTAGATGCCATTAATTACTTTTTTAGCAACTTCAATTGGTTCAATAAAATTAAGGTCCAAACCGTAGCATAGCTTTTCAACTCGGGCGGTAATTTTGTCGAATTTTACGGACTCTCGACGTCCATCTCTTTTTAGTACTAACATTGTTTTGCGGGTGTGGTTATTGTAGTTGTATTTTTTCCTTCTTTAAATATATTAAAAATCTTCATCTAAACTGAATTTCGGAGTACTATCTTTTGTGCTGTTCATTACTCCAGCTTTTTGATATTCTCCAACTCTTTTTTCGAAAAAGTTAGTTTTTCCTTGTAGGGAGATCATTTCCATGAAATCAAATGGATTTTCTGAGTGGTAAATTTTCTTTCCAATTAATTCACTCAACAAACGATCGGCAACAAATTCGATGTACTGACACATCATATCCGCGTTCATTCCTATAAGTTTTACAGGGATGGCATCCGACACAAATTCTTTTTCAATAACTACAGCATCTTTAATAATTTCGATGATGGTTTCTTCCGGCAGTTTATTTTCTATATGATTGGTATATAGTAAACAAGCGAAATCACAATGTAAACCCTCATCTCGTGAAATTAATTCATTTGAGAAACTCAAACCTGGCATTAGACCTCTTTTCTTAAGCCAGAAGATAGAGCAAAAACTTCCAGAGAAGAAAATACCTTCTACTGCTGCGAATGCGATTAATCGCTCTTGGAAGGAACCTTTATCAATCCAACGCAATGCCCAATCTGCTTTCTTTTTCACACAATCAAGCGTATCAACGGCGTGAAATAGATGATCTTTTTCTTTATTATCTCTTACTAAGGTGTCTATTAATAAAGAATACGTTTCAGAGTGAATATTTTCGATTGCTATTTGGAAACCATAGAAAAACTTTGCTTCCGTATATTGTACTTCCGCTACGAAGTTTTCAGCGAGGTTTTCGTTTACGATACCATCACTTGCTGCGAAAAAGGCAAGTACATGTTTAATAAAATGTTTTTCACCATCATTTAATTTTTCCCAATCGGTAATGTCCTGGCTTAGATCTATTTCTTCTGCTGTCCAGAAGCTCGCCTCTGCTTTTTTGTAAAATTCCCATATATCATTGTGTTGTATTGGGAATATTACGAAGCGATCTTTATTTTCTTGAAGTATTGGTTCAATAGAAGCTTTGTTGTTGGACATTTCTTATTTTAATTTAGGAATTATACGAATTGCTCAAATTTTGAAACACAAAAACCCTGTTTTTAGTTAAAATGAGGCATTTTTAAATGCGAAAACTAAAATAGGCCAAATAGTAATTATTCGACACAAGGAATTCCTTACAAAGATTTGAATATCAGCGCAAAAATCAAAAGAATAATGAGGTAAAATTTAGAAAAATATTTCTATTCAATAAATAATATAAAATATTTGTATTGTTATATAAATGGCTGAAAATAGGTCTCACAACCCAAGAATAGCCGTTTTGAGTTGGCCTATTTCCCTATATGTATATTAAGGAGTAAAATATTTCATCAATCAATGTTTGTAATATAAATCTATTCCGTTATCTTTGCAGTCCATTTTGAAAATTGAATATCCATGTACGCGATTGTAGATATTGCAGGAAAGCAAATTAAGGTAAGTAAAGATCAGGAAGTGATCACACCTAAGTTGTCGGCAGAGCCGGGAGCAACCGTAGAATTCGATCAAGTTCTTTTGATCGACAACGAAGGAAAAGTTCAAGTGGGAACACCTGTTCTTAGTAAAGCGAAAATTTCTGCGAAAGTATTAGCTCACGGAAAAGGCGATAAAGTTGTTGTCTTTAAGAAAAAGAGAAGAAAAGGGTACCGCGTGAAAAACGGCCACCGTCAAGAATTCTCCAAAGTAGTAATTGAATCTATCAACTAATAATAAAAAGTTAAAATACCATGGCACATAAAAAAGGAGCGGGTAGTTCTAGGAACGGTAGAGAATCGGAAAGTAAGCGTTTAGGCGTGAAGATATACGGTGGACAAGCTGCCATCGCAGGTAACATTATTGTACGTCAAAGAGGAACTAAACATCACCCAGGATTGAATGTAGGGTTAGGTAAAGACCATACCTTGTTTGCGTTAACTGACGGTGTGGTTGAATTCAAAAAGAAAAAAGACAATAAATCATTTGTTAGCATCGTTCCGATGGACTAATCAACAAATCGATAATCATAAAAAAAGGCGCTTATTAGCGCCTTTTTTTATGATTAAATTTTACTTAAACGTATTTAATTGGAAAAAGTTGTATTTTTGTGTAATTTTTTCTGTGC
>JAHEMU010000288.1 GCA_024643485.1 Cytophagales bacterium | reverse complement strand
CCTATCTCCAATACTTTAATGCCATCCTTCAAAAATTCAACACCATATTTATTAAAAAGCAATTCGCTATTGAGATGCATAAATTCTTATTTAAATTCTAATTTACCAGATACAAACACATCTCCGTAAAACCATCTATCCTCATATTTAATGAATTCGGATCCGTTGTCAAATACAGATATCGGGCATATTTTATCCAAAATATCATAAGCCATAGTATTAGGTTTATGTATCGCTACGAAAAATGAATAGTTCCCGGGGGTTAACGATACCTTTGGAATGGTTAAATAGGCCGTAGCAGAATTATTGATATTGACCCTCACGTCATCTATACTACGATCAATCGAAAATATCCGGTGTCCATTTTTGTTGTTAACGGATACCATTAGATTAGTCCCATTCATCCGCTTTCTAATGACAAAAACTATTTCAAGCATGATATTTTCGTCATGTGCATAACTTGAGGTGTTTTCTAATTCTGAATTGAGTGGTCTAATACTGGTTACGGAATAGGGTTTGTTTGAATCATTTTCATTCACCTTATAAACATTCTCAGTGAAAATTCTCTTGGTATAATCTCTGATTATTTCATCTGATTTTCCATACCCAACTATAGAACCGTTTTCCAGAAATACAGCTTTCTTACACAATTTACTAACCATTCCTAATTGATGACTTACAAACAAAATGGTTCTTCCGCTTTTGCTCACATCCTCCATCTTTCCCATGCATTTCTTCTGGAACTCTGCGTCACCAACTGCAAGCACCTCATCAATCACAAGAATTTCTGGTTCCAAAAAAGCCGCTACTGCAAATGCTAGTCGCAATTGCATCCCACTAGAATAATGCTTCAACGGAGTGTCTAAAAATTTCTCCGTTCCAGCAAAGTCGATTATTTCATCAAAGTGTCTATCAATCTCCTTTTTCCGCATTCCAAGAATGGATCCATTCAGATATACATTTTCTCTTCCCGTAAGTTCAGGATGAAAACCTGTACCCACTTCCAATAAACTGGCTATCCTTCCTCGACAAATAATTTTACCTTCTGTTGGCGGTGTAATCTTTGATAAAATTTTAAGCAGGGTAGATTTTCCTGCGCCATTCTTGCCTATAATGCCAATGGACTCTCCTGGATTAATTGAAAAGCTGATATCCTTCAATGCCCAAAACTCCTCTTCACTTTTTCTCGATGGTTTAAATTTTACAAGCTCACCAATACGATCACGTAAACTTAAATAGGACCCACCCTCATGATGAATGTTGAATTTCTTGGAAACGGATTGAATTTCTAAAATGGGTTTCATACTACGCTAAATCAGCAAAATACATTTCGGTCTTACGAAAATAGGCCAAGCCAAAAAAGAAAAACAATACACCCGAAGCAAGGCTTATCCATAATGTCATCATATCAGGCGCGCTCTCTGTAAGTGGTATTCTGAATAATGTGATAGCCGCATTCATCGGATTAAGCGCTAGTAAATATTTTAATATCGGATTTGAAATAATAGAAACCGGGTAAATAACGGGGGTTAAAAACAATAAAGCCTGTACAACGAAGGGGATCACATAACGAAAATCCCGATACTTAACATTTAAGGCGGCCAGGAGACAACCCGGTCCAAAAGTTGCAATCACCGTTACCAGTAAACCCAATGGCCAGAAAATAAAAGCTTGGCCAATAAAAACCGATTGATCATAGTAGAGTATCAACAGTATAAAAACCAAAAAGGCTATGATAAAATCAAAAACACTCACCAAAATGGATGAGATGGGGATTATCAGTCTGGGGAAATAAATTTTTTTAATGATTTGTGCATTGCTGACCATGCTATTACCGGCATTGGTGAGACCCGAAGCGAAAACAGTCCATAAGATAAGACCTGAAAAAGCGAAAAGTGGATACTCCATTCCATCGGAAGGAACATTCATAGCCTTCCCAATAAAAAAAGTGAAGATCACCATCATGATTAAAGGCTGTAGAATGGCCCATAAAAACCCAAGCGCAGTCTGCTTATACTTGACTTTAACGTCTCTCCACGTAAAAAAATAAAACAGCTCTTTATATTCGACCAATTCCCGGAGATTTAGGCTAAAGGTGTTTTTTGGCTTAATTTCGAAATAATATTCAGAATTGGGCACGACTAGGGGTATGAAAAATGAAGGCACAAAAATGCAGAAAAATAATAAAAGAATACTCTTTATATGTCCTTATCCTTTAAATGAAGCTCCATCACAGCGATTTCGGTTTGAACAATACTTTGATATTCTAAAGAAAAATGGGTTTGTCGTCAAGTCATGCTCATTTATAGATTTATCTACTTGGAAAATTCTTTATACATCAGGGCATTTTCTTAACAAAACCTGGGGGATAGTAAAAGGATTTATTAAACGAATGTTTTTGTTGTTTTATGTCCCCACTTTCGACTTCATTTTTATCCATCGTGAAGCAACTCCAGTCGGTCCACCTTGGTTTGAATGGATTGTGACCTTCATTTTAAGAAAAAAAATTATTTACGATTTTGACGATTCTATCTGGCTACCGAATACCAGTAATGGTAATAGGATCGCTGCTCTATTCAAATGGCATTCTAAAGTTAATGCCATCTGTCGCTGGAGTTACAAAGTAAGTTGCGGAAACTCTTATCTGTGTTCTTATGCTAAAAAATATAATCATGCGGTAGTGGTCAACCCCACCACCATTGACTCCATCAACCTGCACAATCCTTCACTTTTTCAACCTCTTATTTCTTCGAAAGTTATTATCGGTTGGACAGGAACACATTCAACATTAAAATATCTTGACCCGCTGATTCAGGTCTTTCAATTTCTTACAAATAAGTACAATGAAAATATCCAATTTTTAATTATCGCGGACCAGCCACCATCTATCAGTATACCTAACCTAATCTTTAAAGAATGGAACCTTCAAACTGAAATCCAGGATTTGCAACGAATGGACATAGGTGTAATGCCATTGCCTAATGACGAGTGGGCAAAAGGAAAATGTGGCTTTAAAGCACTTCAATATATGGCACTCGAAATCGCTGCCGTAGTTTCCCCCATTGGGGTTAATACTTCAATTATTGAAAATGGGGTGAATGGTTTTCTTGCAGACTCAACAGAAAAATGGGAGACCTATTTGAGTAGATTGATTGAAGATGTCCAGCTAAGAAAAGCGATGGGAAAAGCTGGAAGAAGAAAAATTGAGGCGAATTATTCTGTAGCATCCAATGCTGCCAATTTTCTATCACTGTTTGAATAATCTATTAGAAAGAGTAGCGCTAACAAATAGAACGGCATCAAGGGAATCTTATACCGCATCAAGGTTCCGAAATTGAAGGTAGAAACCCCTACAGCAAAAGCAAAAACAAGACTGAATACCAAACAAAAAATAATGGTTGGGTTTTTAAATGCTTGCAATAGATTACCGCTAGAACGAATAACAACATACACTGTAAACACAAATAAGAATAAACTTTCTAATGCGGCCAACAACATTAGAGGATTTTTAACCTCCCAAAGGTAAGGCCTAAAAAGTGAAACATTTATTGCCTGAGGTGATAAGCGTATCATACTAGTTAAGGTACCGTCCAGTTCACCCAGCGTATATCCAGAACCAGCGTCTCTCCCTGTCCAGAATCGAATATCATATGCTGTAACCTGAGCTGTCTTCGCTAGGGTATCAAAAGCATACTTCGAATTATCCTCTACAGCATTCATTGTTGCATAATATCCTGACCCAAGGGCTAGTGTGAAAACAAAAGGTGCTATCAGAATTCGTATAACCTTGGATTGAATCCTTTCAAAATTGAAGACAAATACCCACAGAATGATAGCTGGTAGGAAAATTAATAGGATATAAATTTTAATACCATAAAGACCATAAAGCGACATCACCAATAGCACCAACGTTAAAAATGAAAATTTTCGATCAATCACCATTTTAAAAATAAAATAGGTAGCAATTCCTAAGCAGGAAATCGTAAGCGTATCTTTTAATAAGCCTGATCCCCAAAATATAACGGATGGAATAAATAAGGTTGCGATAGCAATGACCTTATTTAAATGTGGCTTGATTTTATAGAACGTAAGGAAAAGCATCCATGCTCCACAAAAACTAAAAGCAGAAAATAAAATAGCTGTTCCTGAATAACTTGAGAAGGTTAACAAATCAA
>JAHEMU010000019.1 GCA_024643485.1 Cytophagales bacterium | reverse complement strand
TCCTCCGCCTCCACCAGGCCCACCATACATTGATTTAGAGTCTAGACTTCCTTCTTTAGAACCTTGATCTCCTGTGGTCCCTTCTTTTGTACCTTGGCTAGTAGCGTCGTTGGTGGTATTCGACTTTGGACCAGTATATTCTGCTTGAAGTTTAGGCTTTTCTTCCGCCGGTTTCTCAACAGGTTTCTCAACCACTGGCTTTGTTTCCACTGGTTTTTGCTGAACGGGTTTTGTTTCTACTGGTGTTGTTTTTTTCTCCACAACCACTGGACTTTCCTTTTGTACTTGATCAGTCACCGGGTTTACTGGGGTTGTTTGTGCCTCCGTTGGCGGTTCTGGAACAGCTTCTGAATCAACAGGTTGCTCTGCTTCAGGGGTAATTTCATCTTGAGTGGTTTGTTCCCTCATGGGTTGAACATTACCACTACCTGAATCGGAAGTCCCAAAGTTAATAGACATCCCAATAGGCTCTGGAGGTGGAATTTGTTCTTTCCAAACCACCATAAATAAAAATAGAGCAATGAGTACTACATGTAGCAGAATAGCCAAAATCCAACCAATTCGCTGGTTCTTTTTCTCCTCATGTGACTCGTGTACTACCATATTAATTAGGTTTTGCTACCACCGAAACTTTAGCCTCTAACGCATTAGCAATTCCAGCGACAAATATTAATTCTTCTGTAGGAACCGTTTTATCCACGTGAATAGCAACAACACCTTTTTTTCCTGTAAGGGCACTGCGCAACTCTGTTTTCAATCCTGCCTTAGACACCTCTTTATTATTAACGTAAAAAGTAAGGTCTTTGGTTATTGTTACTGAAACTTGTTGCATTTCAACTACCGTAGATTCACTGGAAGGTAGATCTACTTGCAAGCCCGACGGAGTAATAAAGTTAGAAGTCAGCATGAAAAATATCAATAACAGAAATACGATATCTGTCATCGAAGACATGCTAAAATTAGGTTCTACCTTAAATTTTGAAGAAAGGCCCATGTTTAATTTGGTTCTTGCAATAAGTCAATAAAATCAACCGAAGTATATTCCATTTGGTGAATCACTTTTTGGACTCTACTTACCAAGTAATTATAACCCAGATAGGCTAGGATACCTACGAATAATCCAGCTGCCGTAGTTACCATCGCGGTGTAAATTCCTTCCGACAAAAGCTTAGGACTCACGCTACCTTCTTCCTGAGCAATGGCAATAAACGCTTGAATCATCCCTATTACAGTACCTAGGAAACCCAACATAGGCGCTGAACCCGATATTGTTGCCAATAAAGAGAGGTTCTTTTCCAATTTAAAAATTTCAATTTTCCCTACGTTTTCGATGGAAACCTCAATATTTTTAAGTGGACTACCAAT
Source organism: Cytophagales bacterium (assembly GCA_024643485.1). Lineage (GTDB taxonomy): Bacteria > Bacteroidota > Bacteroidia > Cytophagales > Cyclobacteriaceae > JAHEMU01. The sequence goes on along the minus strand of JAHEMU010000019.1, from coordinate 14,437 downwards.
CCGTGAAATTCCTTTTTCAATCATTTTAGCAATTGGGCTATTCTGTTGTACACACAACAATCGTGCCCCTTGTATATCGCCTTTTGAAACGAGCGACTTAATATTATCCATAAACTGAACAGGGGTAGTAGAAGCCTTTCGGATCGTCAGCACCCGCTCTACATAAATATATATAGCTCCAATTGAAAGGAGAAGCAAGGGAATCATCATAAACCCTCCCTGCAAAACCAAATCCATTACCGAAACTGTTTTCCCACTTGCCGCGACAGCCGCACTGTCGATAGAATTGGTCATTATTTGTGTTAATATCATATTGAGATTAATATTTAGAAACCCAAGAACCTGAATACGTCGCTTTTAATTCATCTGCTTTAGCTTGTGCTTCGCTATAAGAATCAAAATCACCTACCGTAACTCTGTGAAAAGCGCCTTGTTTAGAAGCTGCGATAATCTTTACATTGGTTCCAGTTTTACTTAATTTTTGAGCATAATCCATTGCTAAATCTTCATCAATATTACTCGCGACAATTATGTAGTATCTTCCAGTACGTCCTGATACGGTTTCAATTGCCCCAATTTTAGGTTTTTTAGCTGCTTCTGCCGCTTCACGAGCAAGTCGAGCGGCTTCTTCTTCAGCGGCTTTTTTAGCGGCTTCCTCTTCTGCTAACTTTAAAGCTGCTGCTTCTTTAGCTGCTTCAGCTTTTTGAATTTGCTCTGTAGGATAAGTCTCTTCAGGTTTTACTTCTTTAGCATGAAGGAATGCCGTAATTGCTTCATCGAATGCGCCTGCACCTAATTTAGCATCCCCTATCGCAATTTGCTCCTGGTATTCTTTATTGTCCATCATCGGCTTGAGGTAATACATATACCCCAGAACACCTCCAATTATGATTACAAGTACAATAATGGTAGTCCATAACCCTTTAGAAGATTTCTTTTCAGATTCTTCGTGAGAATCACGATGGAAATTCTCTTTATCTCCAGGGTAATCTAGATCATAATCTTCAGTCGATTCATCCTCTTCATCATCTTTATTAATGGAAGAGTAATCAAAATTAAAATCACTGGAGGAAGTACTCTCCTCATTCGTCGATTCTTCATCTGAATCCACTTCTTCAGACTCCATTTTTGGAGATTCAGTTTCAGCTTCATCTTCTGATTCCTCATCTCTTTTTAAAGGTTCGAAGTCAACATCGGGCAATCCAAAATTATCATCATCCCCCCAATTACCAAATTCGTTTTGGTTGTCTTTATTATCTTTATCCTGACCTTCTAAATCTTTATTTTTCTTAGACATGATTTCTTAATTAATATTAATGCACATCGCAATTACAAATTTAATTTATTTTTCGAGTGGTACAAATAAAGTCCGTTAGAAGCGCAATGACACTCCACCAAGGGCTCTAAATCCCCTTACAGGATAATTCGTTAACAATTGATACTTATTATTTAACAGATTATCCAATTTTATAAAGGCTCCAAATCGATTACTGATCATGTATTCAAATCCTAAATTCACGACTACTGCTGTATTTAACTCTTTTACATCAAGTCCATCTAATGTTTTGATTCCTCCTAAAACACCCGCTTCAAGGGTAAATTGAAGCTTTTCATTCTGCCAGTAGTCATTTCTCATTAAAACAGAATAGGTAGGTCGATGCCACGCTTCATCCAAGTTACCCATGTTATATTTAAAATAATCACCTCTTAATGAAGAATAAAATACTCCATCTTTTTTCACATTAACAGCAAGGTATGGGTTCAAAATAGTCACATTCCCTGAGTCGATTACAGCCTCAAACTTAGATTGGTCGATGACTTGATTTATGAAAAAAGTGCTATTTTCTTTATTAGAATATGCAAATCCGCCTTCCAAACCTGCACTTCCTCCAATACTTCCTTTGATTGAAGTTTCAAAAGTCATTCTATTAATTTCATTATTTACCAAAGCATCATCTTCAATAAAAGGATTCATTTTAGACAATTTTTGCCAAGTCATATAATCAACCCCTCCGTAGAATTTACCTGAAACGGTGATCTGCTTATTCAGGTAAAAGTCAATACCTGCATTTGGAAAGAACATCACACCTTTATCATTCCCTAAGGTATCAGGCTGAATTTCGGCTTTCATTCCACCATATAGCTTCATTTTCTCTTTTTGAAACCGACCAAAAGCGTATATACCGCCCATAAAACGATCTCCGCTTATTGACGCATCGGTGCGATTAATATAATGAAGATTTGTACCTGCATCCACAAAAATATGATCGATTACCTCAGTGGTAGTGGCAATGTTTACCAAAAAGTCGGCTTCTTTTGCTTTGGAAGCGTTACTCTGGAAATTCAACCCCAAGGATGCATCGTATTCAAAATCGCCATCATCAGTGGTGTTTTTAACACCTCCATAGACATTTAAACGGTTGAATGCCTGTAAGATATCCTTTGCCTCCACAGAAGTACCTGCCGGATAACCATAAAAATGAGTGTTCAACCGGGAGTAATTCAAATTACCATAAATAGTGGCCTTATCGCCATAAGCGGCTCCATTTAAGCCAACCCCCATCATTCCTTCGGCGGAGTTATTTTTATCAACTGAGCCCCGGAAGGAATGGTCTGCAAATACATTAGCGGAATAACTGTATTCACGATTCCTCTTACTTCCCGCATAAGCATCCAGAAACAAAGAACCGTAATTTCCGGCGCCCAACTTCACATATTTGCTATACAGTTTAGTTTCTTCTTCAGCCGCAACTGGACGAGGCCGTAAGGTCGGAGATACGGCATTTCCTCCGTAAAAAATGGAGGAGAAAGTAAACTCTAGTGGCCTGGATGATTTAAAATTTGGTGGGGGTGGCACTGGGTCATAAAGCCTATTCGCCTGGGAAAGTTTAATTTCTTTACTTCCTACCACGTCATAAATCAACGTTTCAATATTTTGTTGATTTTTCTCCCATTCCTCATTTTGTCCAAACACCGTGATAAACATCAACGAAGCTGAAATAACCAAAATTATTCTATTAGTTTTCATCTTGCCCTCCTTTCAATTTAATCCCTACGGTATCTTGTTCATTTTTTTGTTGCAGTTTACTGGCTTCCATCTCTTCGATTGCCTTTATTTTCTTTCTTGCTTGTTCCTTTAATCCTTCATCAGGGAAATATTCTACCAACGAATTTAAGGTTCCCTTTGCTTGAAAATAATCATTTAAGGCAAGGTAATTATCGGCTATAAGTAAAAAGCCTTTCCCTACCCAATCCTGATATGTAGGGTATTTATCATTTAGATCAATCAATACTTCAATGGAGTGATTGTACGATTTTGCATTATAAAACAACTCCCCTAATAAATATTGGGCTTCGGCACCGTATTGGTCTTTTGCCGAATTAGTAGTACTTAAAAACTCATCTTTTGCTAAATCGTAATTCCCTTTGGCAAAGTACGCTTTACCTAAGTATAGGCTCGCTTTATTTTCTGCATTTACGTCAGTTGAACCACTTCTCAGAATAACCTGAGCGTAATAAATAGTCGAATCGTAGGCAGAATTCATAAAATGCGCGGTCATCAATCCAGATCTCGCTTCATTTTGCTGTCGTTTATCAGAGGTAAATACCTCCACTTTTTTATAGTAAAATGTCGCTTTTTTATAATCTTTATTTTTCATTGAAATATCCGCCAATCGTTCAATTACGCGAGGATATTGCCAAAATGAAGTGGTGTTTTCCAATTTTGATAGCCAAATCGTGGCACTGTCCATTTTAGTTAACCGGTAATAACTATCCCCAATGTAAAACTGGGCTTCTTCTACACGGGCATCTTCAGGGTAATTGGCAACAAAAGCACGTAACCCTTTGATTGCCGGACGGTAATTCTGACTGAAATACCTGCTTTTTGATGTTTCAAACTCAATTCCTTCCAATCCTTTTTCTTCCGGATTCGCTTTTTTATACTGCGCTAGGTATTGATCATATTGATTGGATTGCCCTACTGTACTGAGTAAGTCTTGCATTGGAATGAGCGCATCTTTTGCCACCGGGTGTGTGATATGATTTGCAAAAATCAGCTTATAATCCTCCACTGCTTTGTTGTTATCTTTGATGTTGTAATATGCAGATGCTCTTCGAAGCAAAGCAAATGGCACGTATTGGCTATTAGGTTTTGAAGTTATCAACTTCGAATAGAGGCCTATAGCTTCTTTGTATTCTGTTTTATTAAATAATAATTGTGCACGTTGGAATAAGGCATCATCATAATATCTGGAAGTAACCCCTTGATTGATTACCCTAGAAAAATAGGAATCTGCAGCAGTTTGATTATCTTTTAATCCATTTACCATTCCTAATTGTAGAAATACGTAATCACGATCCGGTGTATTCAACTTTAAGGATTGTTCATAAGAAGAAATAGCGGCGTCGTAATTTTTGGCTACATAATAACAATCTGCTTGCCTTACATACGCATCGCTAATCATTTTTGAAGGGGCCGTTTTATCTTTATTTATAAATGAGGTAAAAGAAGCTAGTGCTTTTGGGTAGTCGGATTGGTTGTAATAGCAGTATCCCAGTCCGTAGTTTGCACGAACAATAAAATTGGACGAGCTCGAAGAAAATTCGTTAATGATTCGCTTATATCCTTGTGCTGCCTCTTCGTATCGTTTTCCTACTGAAAAGGCCTCCGACTTCCAATACAAGGCTTCAATAACGACTTCTGAATCGATGCTATTTTGCAGAGATTTGTCAAACAGATCAACAGCACGACGGTAATCTCCTTTGTTAAAATAAACGGTTCCTTGTAGAAATGTCGCTTTTTGATAGGCTTTGTTTATTGAAGCTGATCGTTTTTTTAGCGATTCAATGTGTTTTATTGCCTTTTGATAATCATTAGTTAATAAATAAGCCTCAGAAAGCATTTCATTAATCTCATTGAAATTTTCCGAATCTGGGTATTTCTGAATATATCTTTCAAAAGAGGAAATAGCCTCAGAGTATTGATCTTCCAAGAAGCTAATTTTTCCATATTGATATTCCGCTTGTTGCGCCAATTCGATGTTAAAGGAATTATTTCTTACCTGATCAAAAGCGGTAAGTGCATATCTTGAATTCTTTTGTTTTTGATAAATGATACCCAAGTAATACGATGCGAAAACCCCTACTTCATCTTTGTTACCGGCAATTTTTTCTAAACTCTTCTCTGCTTCTTCAAATTTATTCATGGCGAATTGTGAATATCCAATTCGATATAAAATATCATTTTCTATACGACCACGGTTTAGATCTTGATATTCAGAATAATATTTTTCAGCTTTTTGGAAATTATTCGAAAGAAAATACGATTCGGCGGTAAGTAAATATAGCGTCTGGATGTTACTGTATTTTTGTCCAGATTCCATTTTCACCGTTGTATATGCTATCAATCGGTTGTAATCTTTCATCTCAAACAATGCCGACGCTTTCATATAAGGAACTTCGGCTTGATAGGCACTGTTTTTTTCAGCACGGTCAAAATCCTGCACGGCTTGCGCATATTGTTTTTGCTCATAAAGAATGTATCCAGAATAATAAGAAGCTGGAGCACCATATGCTCCGCTTCCGGTTTTTAATTGATTAAAATACGGCTGAGCATCGGTGAATTTCTTCAGCATAAAATAGGAATACGCTAGCCGAAAAAGCCCTTCTTCTTTAGTTTCTCCACTAATTCGAGTGAAGTCCGCTTTGGATAAAAATTCGACTGATTTTGTGTAATTTCGGGATTTGTAATAGTAGCTACCCAATTCAAAATAAGCCAAACCTGCTTTTGGATGTTCAGGGTAATTTTCAATAAAGCGCTTGATCAGTAATTCTCCATCCTTGTGATATAATAACAGGGCACAAAAAGCTTCGTTATAGGTGGCTTCAGCAATAAAATCACCTGCGGGGTATGTGGAAATGTAATTCGCATATACTCCACGCGCCGCCGACAAATTTTGCTTTTCAAACAATTCATTTGCCTGGTTAATCAAGGTTCGTTCTGGACTAAGTGAGGTGGAGTATTGGGAAAATCCATTGAATGCATAAAGCATTGCAATAATAAAAAGTATTCTCATTCTGTTAATATAAAGCTTAAAGAAGTATCGAAGCATGGTTATCCGTTTATCTAATGAACGAAATTATAACAAAAAGTTTACCAATTGTGCTGTTTTCCCCACTTTTAAAGGGCAATCCATCGCCAATTAGTATAAAAACACGACTAACAGCCTGTACATTCTGCTAATGCAGTATTTTATAGACAAATTCTCTTAATATCTGGCCACCTTTTAGGCTTCCCGAGTCTATTCCTTTAAGTCTAGCATCTGCTTCAGACAAATAATGTATACACAAACGGGTTCTCTCAACGGTAAAAAACCGAATTCCTTCATTAAATTTTGAAGCCTGAGGCCCCCGAAGCCCTAACGCTGAAATTGCAGCTTGGTTTCTAGTTTGCGTGGCATACGCCAGCGTCAATAGTTTTGTGAAAAATGAGTACAAAACGGCAATCATCATAATTGGAGAATTTGATTTTTCATTTTTTATCAAGTAGTCCAATATCTGATAAACCTTATTTAAATTTCGCTGCAAAAGTGCGTCTTGTAATTCAAAAATGTTATAATCCTTATTAATTCCAACGTACTTTTCTACGTGTGTATCTTCAATGGTAACTTCATTCTCAGGAATGTTTAACAACATTTTATTGATTTCATTGGACATACGCTCGAGGTTATTTCCAATGTATTCAGTTAAAAGAGTATTGGCTTTAAAGGACACTCGCTTTCCTCTTGCGGCTACGTAATCATTAATCCATGCTGGCACTTGATTTTCCCACAATTTCGCTGAAGTCAGGTACACCGACTTGCTACTTAATTTTTTACCCAGGGAAGTTCTTTTATCAATTTTTTTGTTTTTATAACCAAAGGCCAGAACCGTGGAGGGCACCGGATTGTCTAAATACCCTTCCAATTTTTGGATGCCTGATTCGTTGGTGATGTCGCGAACAGATTGAGCTTCTTTCACCAATACTACTTGTCGTTCGGCCATCATAGGAAAGCGTCGTGCATTATTTAGAATGGTGGAAACATCCACATCTTTCCCATATAAAATAATCAAATTAAAAGATTTTTCAGCTTCTTGAAGCACGTCCTTTTCCAGTGAATCCATCACTAAATCAATGAAATAAGGTTCTTCCCCATCCAGAAAATAAACGGGTGCTAACTTTTTGTTTTTTATGTTTTGAACAATTTGTTCTGCTGAAATTCCCTCTTTTTTCATAATCTACCTTCAATTTCTTTTACCACAAAAAACCCGTCGTCTCCAAGTTCTTGATAAAGTGGCATAAAAATCATTCCGTCTTTTTTTATGATTATTTCACCTTTAATATCGTCTGCCACGGCTTCACCTTTTTTCACAGCCATAAAATTATGGTAACCGGGTCTCATTTTAAAGCAATCTTTCCGTTTTACTTTGTGTCGATATAAAACAGACACTTTATGAGGCAATTTATGAATAAACGAATCCATTATTTGATCATATTTTGCAAACTCATGATCATGTCGTCGCTCCACCATACCTGCAGAATACAGAATTTCCCAAATACCCGATGTATGAAGATTAAGCGCACGATCACTCCCTATTAATCCTCCTTCAAATGCGAAGGAGATGAACCCCCTATGGTGCATATATTCTAGCAACGTTCCATTCAAATATTTTTCCAAATCGATAATAATGGGCAACCTAAGAGACTGAATTACCGGTTGGTCGGCTTCATCTTCGGGAATGACTATAAAGTTTCCATTATCCGAGGAAGTGGCGTGTAAATCGGCTAAAATTTTCAATTGGCCTGTATCATAGGTTTTTACCAATTGCTCAATTTCCATTAACAAATCGAGTAATTCTATATCTTCAGCTTTTGCTAGCTCAGGAATATGATTGGCCTTTAAATCTTCAACAAACTCTTCGGTCCAGCATCTATTTAAATCATAATCAAGAAAACGAATTCCTTTATCATAAGCCCGAACATTCCCAATAAGACCTATGAGTTTACCTTTAATCGGTATTTTTCGTTCTTCGATGGTACGAAAAACATTGATGATTGAATGTACACCCGTGTCTTCATTTCCATGCACCCCACCTAATAGAATAATTAATGGTCCAGAAGCACCTTCTACCTTTTTACCCAATATTCTATTCATTTTTTGTCTTATCGCCCTCCTCAATCACCTTTAACAAGGTTTTAGTAATTCCCAAAAAGTTTCCTTCTGTCACAATACCGATTAACTTATCGTCCTTAACTACTGGCAAACAACCAATATTATGTTCTCTAAAAAGATACATAGCATCAAAAACAGTAGAATCAGGAGAAATGGTAATGGGCTGTTGAATCATTAAATCTTTGACTTTCTTAGTCTCTTTGTGCTTTGATTTATTTAACTCGTTAAAATACCGCATTAAAATCCGACTGCTCACCAGCCCTACTAATCGCCCTTTTTTATCTTCCACTGGCGTAAAGCGTATTTTTTGCCAATCCATCATGTCGGCTACTAATTCGGGTAAATCATCTTGTTGAACGGTAAACAAATCACAAGTCATAAACTCTTCCACCAAAATCCCTGCAGGGTGCCATTGTTTTATTTCTCGAATTTCAGCTAAGGGCCATTGGTGTACGGGTATTCCCTTTTCTTGTAATCGTTGCATATTTGCTGTTAAAGCGACCGGAATTTCCTCCCGGCCCATATCTTCTTTGATTAGTGAAGAATAACTATTCAGTATCCATTGCGCTCCGTTTTGTCGGACAGCAGCACGCTCTTCGATTACCCCTAAATACGTGGAGATATCCGAATTGCTTACTCCTCGGGATTCCAATCCTTCTTTCGCTAGAGGAATTAGTTCGTTTTTCACTAAATCCGTCACTCGATATGTTTTTCCATCCATCCATTTCATTTCGGTATCCATTCCTTTAAATGCTGCCGAAATAAAATTAGAGCGTGCCATATCAAATTCCATAAGTTGAGGTATTTCAGGATAATGTTCTCCAAAAGATTCCATTAACCCGAGCCAAAAAGCGGCATTAGCAACTTCGTCTAAAACAGTAGGTCCTGCAGGCAATGCTCGATTTTCAATTCTCATATGTGGAGTACCGTCTGGACAAATCCCATAACAAGGTCGATTCCAGCGGTATACGGTACCATTATGAATCATCAAAGCTCGTAAATCTGGTATTCCTCCATTGTCCAAAACCTCCATGCTATCCGACAATTCCTTGGCCATAATCATGATTCGGAAACGAACGATATCTTCCTTATAAATTTCAAGCACACTTTTTTTGAGCCACGAATTTCCGAACATGACACGTGGGCTTAGATCACGCAGATGAACACTTGAATGTCTTGTATCAATTGATTGCTGAAAAAGTGCGATCCGAGTTTCACTCCATAGCCTTTTTCCAAATAAAATAGGTGAATTTGAGCCCATTGCCAATACTGGCGCCACTACGACTTGAGCGATGTTGTACTTTTCTACAAAGTCACTGGGGTCTACTTGAAGGTGCACCTGAAAACTCGTATTACAAGCTTCTAACATAGGGGAATCGTGTCGAATATTTAATTCATCAATTCCTTTCATACGAAGTTCGTGTGAAGTTCCCCGCATTCGACGAATAGCTTTCATCAAAGCGAAATAACGCTTTAGAGGGGTTATATTGTCAATTCCCAGGTCGAATTTCCTTAAAGTAGGAAGGATTCCTGTTATGATATATTTTAGTTCATTTTCGTCACACACCCCCTTCAAATAATCCAATTTTGTTTGAATATTTTGATGTAGAGTGGTAAAACAATTTTCTGAGAAAGGAACGGGAGGTAAATTTAGCTCGACGTTAAACTTGGCCAATTCAGTAGTAAAATCCGAATCATTGAGTTGTTCCAATAAGCTCATGGAAACAGGCGCAGGTTTGTAATATTTATCGACTAAACATATTTCTTGCTCAGCACCAATCATCACGGGTTGCTTGGTAAACAACTTTTGGTCGATCATGCGCTCTAGCGCCTTAACATCCTTTAATACCTGTTTGGTAAAATCATCCAGTTGCTTTTGGTTCGTTCCTATTTTAACCTCAAGATTACCCATGGGTTAGTCTATTTCATTTACATCCACTCGTTTAGGTGTCAAGGTACCTTCTACAATTTGTTTTGCGCCTACCGAAATCGCGCGAATGGTATTCGTTAGATGGTCTAAATCAAGAGTTTCAACTTCGTCAGACACCTGGTGATAATCCTGATCCACATCAATTGGTGTAGTACTAATCGAATGGGCAGGAACACCTAAGCGAGCCAAAGTAGCATTATCTGACCGATAGAATAAGTTTTGGTCTGGGTAAGGATCTGCATAGAATTCATATCCAGAACCTTCTGCGGATTTCTGCAACATTTCACCAAAATCAGACCGCTCAAAACCAGTAATCCAGGCAGAATTTGGACCAGATACTGCAGGTTTTCCAATCATTTCAATATTAAACATGGCCACAATTTCGTCTGGATTAAGTTGTTTACTAAAATAAGTAGAACCATATCCTCCAACTTCTTCACCTGTAAAGGCAACAAACATCAATGTTCTTTCAGGAGTGCCCAGAGATTTAAAATATTTTGCTAATTCAATTACCGCGGTGGTACCTGATGCGTCGTCATTTGCACCATTTGAAATACTATCGCCATCTACCGCTTTATTGATTCCTATATGATCGTAGTGACCCGAAAACAACACGATTTCATTCGATCTTTTTCCTTCAATTCTTCCTGCTACATTTTTGATAGGCAATTTTTCAATCTTCATTTGAATATTCACATTCACCGATGTAATCTCTGCTTGTTCTGTTAAAATCATAACGACAGAATTGGCGCTTTCTTGTCCTTCAACAGTACTACTAGTTTTAAAATATTGACTATATCTTTTGAAGAAGTTGGTGTGTGCGGTATCTACCAAGACAATTTGAGAACCTTCTCCTCTTCTAAGGTTTCCGAATTTTGCTCTGAAATCATCTTCAGCTGAAATGACAGAAACCGACGAAGCATCACCAGAAAATACAATTTCAGGAGAGCTAGACATTACCATTATATTATCGGAAGAAACGGTATCTTCATTTATTAAAACCAAGCTACTCCCAACTGAAGTGTTAATTAAATTAAATTCTTGAAAAAAATCGTTATCGCCATCCAAAGGCACTAAACCAGCCACTTTAAATTCCTCTGCTATAAAAGTTGCCGCTTGATTAATTTCTTGAGACAAGGTATGCCGACCGTTCATTTCGTCGCTTGCTAAATAAGAAATTATCCTTTTGGTTTCAGAAGTAGTGAATTCATATGGTGCTTGCTTGCAACCAATAACAGTTAATCCTACCATTATTAACCATACAGAAGTGTAGATTTTTTTCATTTTATGTTTTTAATGTTACTTTTCTAAAAGTCCAGGCACAATAAACGCCTGTAATCGCTCCAAATAAATGTGACTCCCACGATACATGAATATAAAGGGGTAAAATTCCATAAACAAGAGAACTATACAAAATCATGACTATCAGGGAGATAAGAAGGCTATAAAAATCTTTCCTAATTAACCCGAATGCAATTAAGAATGCAGCAATTCCATAAATTAAACCACTGGCTCCAATGTGATTAACAGGACGAGCAAATATCCATACCAGTACGTTTGTCCCTAGGTAACATGCGGTAAATACACGGGTGGCTATATTTCCATAAAAATAAAAAAGTGAAGCTCCTAAAAACAACAAAGGCCCGGTATTTCCGAGCAAATGTTGTAAATCACCATGAATAAGAGGTGATGTGATAATGCCTATTAAACCTACCTTTGTTCTAGGAATAACGCCCAAGTTCGGGATAGCTGCTTCGTAAACAAATTGAAGAGTAAAAACTAGCCAAATGATAAAAACAAGTCTAAAAGGTACTATTGCCGATCCTATTATCGTTTGACCTGAAGCCTTCATCCGTTAAGAATTCGAAGGGTTTTTAATCATTTTAAGTTCAATATATTTTGATTCTTCATAACCTACCGACATATACCCAAGTATTCCACCAGAAGCTTCAGCAATTTTTTTAGCAAAATCCTTTAAGCTTGCAAATAACTCACGGGCAAAATGAGCAGGTAATTTTGGAAGGATATCACTCAATTTAGCTAATTCTTGAACTATTTTTGTGTTTCTCGCTTCCGGACCCATCGGTAAATTATTGATAAGAAATTTCAATTTATCCTCAAAGTCTTCACTTACCTCGCTGTAGTATTCTATTAAATCCTTACGAGCTTTGGTTTGCTTTAATTTAGCAAGACTTACCGCCTCATGCAATTCAGAATTATCAATTTTTCCGTCTGCACCCGCTATTAAAATAGATACGAGTAACGGTGCCTGAAGCAGCAATTCAACCTCTTCATTTTCAAGTTCTTCAAATTCAGCTATCATAAGACTTTTATTATTTTCAATTTTACACAAGTTCTGATATTCAAATTAAATTAATCTATATCAAATAGTAAAAATATTAGTAAAAAATTAATACCAATTTAATAAATGTATAAATTTAAATTTGAAGTTTAATAGTCATAAAAATAACTAAAAAGTGCAAACTGAAGAACCATTTAAAATATTTGTTGTCGAAGATGACCCCACTTACCAACGTTTTCTTCAATATGTACTGAGTCTAAACCCCGATTTTGAAGTCGAAGTTTTCAAAAACGGTTCTGAATTTCTTAAGAATTTACATAAAAAACCCAATTTGGTCACTTTAGACTACACCTTACCTGATTATTCTGGGGAAGAAATTCTTGCTTCTATAAAAAAGCATGACGAATCCATTCAGGTCATTGTAATTTCAGCCCAAGAAAAAATTGGCACTGCGGTAAATTTACTTAAAAAAGGCGCATACGATTATATTACAAAGGATAATGAGACAAAGGATCGCTTATTAAATGTTATCAATAACGTTCGAAAAAATGTAGCCCTTCAATTTGAAGTGGAAAATCTACGTCAGGAGGTTCAAGCCAAATACGAATTCAACTCCATTATTGGTTCTAGTGGCCCTATGAAACGTGTTTATGAGTTAATGGGAAAGGCTCTAAAAACAAATATCACTGTTTCTATCACAGGTGAAACCGGAACAGGGAAGGAAATGGTAGCAAAAGCAATCCATTACAATTCAGATCGCAAAAAAAATCCTTTTGTTGCTGTAAACGTAGCCGCTATTCCTCGTGAATTATTGGAAAGTGAGTTATTCGGACATGAAAAGGGTTCATTTACTGGTGCTATTGCTAGGAGAATAGGGAAATTTGAAGAAGCCGCGAATGGCACTCTCTTTTTAGATGAAATAGGAGAAATGGAGCAAGATCTTCAGGCCAAATTACTGAGAGTATTACAAGAAAAAGAATTAATACGGATCGGAGGGAAAGAAACAGTTAAGCTTCAATCCAGGATTTTAGTTGCTACCCATCGAGATTTAGCAGAGGAAGTGAAAGCCGGTAAATTTAGAGAAGATTTATATTATCGATTATTGGGGCTACCAATTCACCTTCCACCATTAAGAGAACGAGATCAGGATATTCTTCTTTTGGCCAAGCACTTACTCGCTTCTTTTTCTACTGAAAACAAACTATCCGTAACAAAAATAAGTAAGGAAGCAGGTAAAAAACTGCTCGTTTATCCTTTCCCAGGTAATGTCCGTGAATTAAAATCAATCATTGAGCTTGCCGCTGTAATGGCCGATGGAAACGAAATCCAACCCGACGATTTAACTTTTTCTTCTCTTAAAAAAGAGGAGAATTTTTTACATCAAACTATGACATTAAAAGAGTATAATGATGAAATATTAAAACACTTTCTGTCAAAATATGATAATAATGTATTATTGGTAGCTAAAAAGTTGGATATTGGAAAATCTACCATCTATCGATATTTAAAAGACAATGAATGATAAATAATTAAATGGAACCAATTTCAAATTATATTAATGATGGAGAATTTTATAAGGCTGTTGTAGAGGATGGTTCGGATATTATCTTTATTGTAGATTTTCAAGGCAATATTCATTATTATAATCCGGCTGTAAAGGAAACATTAGGGTATGATCCCAAGGAAATAATCGGTAGGTCTTTCAATGATTTCATACACGATGACTTGAAAGAAGCTTTTCAGCGAGAATTTACTCTAAGCACTAAAAAGCCATTTAGTGAGAGTATTGAATTCCTTTTTTTATGCAAAGATGGCAGCTACCGATACCTTGAATTTAACAGCATCAATATATATCATAAAGCAAAGATTTCAGGGTTGATTCTCGATTGTAGAGACATCACACAGCGTAAAAAAGATGCCGAAGAATTGATGAAAGCCCAAAAAGCCAAAGAACAATTCTTGGCCAATATGAGTCATGAAATTCGCACCCCC
>JAHEMU010000287.1 GCA_024643485.1 Cytophagales bacterium | reverse complement strand
TTCAACACCCCTTTTTCATATCCTCTGTTTACGAATGTTACATGATTGGGGAAGACGTTTTGATTTTCAGTTAATACCTTTCCAACGGACTCTTTTGGGGTGAAATATGGATTTCGAATAACGGTATTCGGCAAAACAAAATCCCCTTGAAGCAAAATGGAATTGCTGTTATAATACAATCTTCCAAAATCATCTCTACTAATGCCCCATTGTCCACGGAAAGAAGTCGGTTCTTTTAGCCATTTTCCATTTTTTCGTTGATATCGGTAATGGGAATCGGCATTGTATATCCAATTATCAATATTCATCATCAATCCATTGGGTTGGTGTTCCACGTTACCCTCTTCTGCGTAAAGCGAATCTACTAACACTTTTTTCCCTGGTTGATCATTGTTGATTTCCACAAACCATAAATTGGGAGGCTCTGCATACAATAATCCATTATATACTAATGCCAATGCACGGGGAAGTACGAGGCTATCCAAAAACACTTTTGAATGATCCATAACGCCATCGCCATCAAGATCTTCCAGGATGGATATTTTCCCACTTGGGGCGTCCTCGTGTTCGCCATCTAAGTTCCTCATATATCCCCTCAATTCAGCTACCCAGATTCGCCCTTTCAAATCAAAGTCAATCGCCACGGGAGCATCCAAAAACGGTTCAGATGCCACTACCGAAAGTTCTAACCCATCTTGAATATGATAATCTTCCAATGAAATCTGAGGCTCATCATAAGATGGCTTGCAAGAAAAAACACCATTAGAAACAACCAATAGGAGTAAATAAAGAATATATCGAGTTTTCATAAATTCAATTGTACTTTAAAAAGAATACGAGCATTTTATAGAAAAACCCCGCAATAAAGATTAAGGTATAAAAACAGGAAATGACAACAAAGTATTCCGGGGACTTTGACCTATTTCTTTTGATAAAACAACAATTATCAACCCCCTTCTTTCCTCTTTAAAGTTTACTTTCTTAAATTCGCAATTCAAAATTGTATAATTGAAATTAACATTAATATCATAGCATCATGGGAAAGCATTTAGAGAAAATCATCTATACCATCACCGACGAAGCTCCCGCTTTAGCTACGCGTTCATTCTTGCCGATTGTTAAAGCATTTACTGCTTCTGCGGGAATAAGTGTAGAAACTCGTGATATTTCCCTTGCCGGAAGAATTATCGCCAATTTCCCAGAGTTTTTGACCGAGAATCAACGCATTAGCGATGACCTTACCGAACTTGGCGAATTAGCAAAACAACCGGATGCTAACATCATCAAATTACCCAATATTAGTGCTTCTGTACCTCAGTTGAACGCTACTATTAAAGAGCTGCAGGCAAAAGGATACGCCCTACCTGACTACCCTGAAGAGGCATCAAATGACTTAGAAAAAGATGTTAAGTCTCGGTATGACAAAATAAAAGGAAGTGCAGTTAACCCTGTATTGCGTGAGGGTAATTCCGACCGTCGAGCTCCTAAGGCTGTTAAGAATTACGCAAAAAATAACCCACATTCAATGGGTGCATGGTCGGCCGATTCTAAATCTCACGTAGCGAGTATGACTACTGGTGACTTTTACGGAAGTGAAAAATCTGTCACCATAGCAAATCCAACCAAAGTATCGGTTACTTTTCATGCTGCTTCGGGAGAAACCACCGCATTAAAATCGAATTTATCACTTCAAAAAGGTGAAATCATAGATGCCGCTGTTTTGAGTTTGAAGGAGTTCAAGAAATTTATTCAAGAACAAATAGACGACGCTTCGAAGCAAAACGTATTATTCTCGCTTCATATGAAAGCCACCATGATGAAGGTATCAGATCCTATCATTTTTGGTGCAGCAGTTTCCGTTTTTTACAATGAAATTTTCAGTAAATACGGCGAAACCATATCGTCGTTAGGAGTTGATCCTAACAATGGAATTGGTGATTTGTACACCAAAATTAGCGGTCATCCAAAACAAAAAGAAATCGAACAAGCCATTGCAGATTTATATAAAAACCGACCTGCTTTAGCCATGGTTAATTCGGATTTGGGTATTACTAATCTGCACGTTCCTAGTGATGTTATTATTGATGCATCAATGCCCGCGATGATTCGTACTTCTGGAAAAATGTGGAATGCTGAAGGAAAAGCTCAAGATACTAAAGCGGTTATTCCTGATCGATCATATTCTGGTGTTTATCAAGCAACAATTGATTTTTGTAAGAAAAATGGAGCATTCGACCCGCGAACCATGGGATCTGTTTCAAACGTAGGATTAATGGCTCAAAAAGCCGAAGAATACGGTTCACATGATAAAACCTTCCAAATGAACGCAAAAGGAACCGTAAAGGTGACTGATGAAAGCGGAAAAGTGCTGATGGAACAAGCGGTTGATGCTGGAGATATCTTCCGTATGTGCCAAGTAAAAGACGCACCTGTTCAAGATTGGGTGAAACTAGCCGTAAGAAGAGCCAAAGAAACTGGAACCCCCGCGGTTTTCTGGCTTGATGATCAACGTGCTCACGACCGTGAGTTGATTGCTAAAGTCAATCATTATTTGAAAGATTACGATACAAAAGGATTAGAAATTTACATTAAAAATCCTGTGGATGCGACCATTTATTCCATGGAGCGTATAATCAAAGGATTGGATACCATTTCAGTGACAGGAAACGTACTTCGCGATTATCTTACTGATTTATTCCCGATTCTAGAAGTTGGTACGAGCGCAAAAATGCTATCAATTGTCCCTCTAATGAATGGAGGAGGGTTGTTTGAAACCGGTGCAGGAGGATCAGCTCCAAAGCACGTTCAACAATTCCTAGAAGAAAACCATTTGAGATGGGATTCATTGGGTGAATTCTTGGCTTTAGCTGTTTCTTTGGAACACCTTGGAAATACCTTTAATAATGAGCGAGCAAAAGTATTAGCTGTGACACTTGATGAAGCAACTAATCAATTCCTGATGAATGATAAATCGCCTTCAAGAAGTGCTGGCGAACTTGATAACCGAGGAAGTCATTTTTACTTAGCCATGTATTGGGCACAAGAACTGGCAAAGCAAGATCAGGATGAGGCTTTGAAAAAGGTATTCATTCCAGTAGCTAAGTCGTTATCAGAAAATGAAAAAACGATTGTAGATCAAATGAATCAAATCCAAGGCACGGCAGTGGACATCAATGGATATTACTATCCTAGTGAATCGCTAGCTACTACGGCGATGAGACCAAACAGTATGTTTAATTCAATCATTGATTCCATTTAAAGAAACGTCTAAAGTATAACTACTTTTTTCCGTTTCTGATTCAGAATAAAAAAGGGTGGATACTTGCCGTATCCACCCTTTTCTTTTGACCTTGTAAATATTATTTATTAATGGAATAAATCTGAAAGCACGATCCCAGCACTGATGGCATTCACTTGAGGGCCTTTTCCTTCGATAAATAATTTATTTAAATCATAATTCGCAAAGAAATCCAAATCTCGGAATCCCATTCTGGCTTTTATCCCGTATCTCAAATTTTCAACAAAGTAGTTATCGCTAAATTTATCCTTGATATCCTGGCCATTGAGTTCGTAATTGTATTTAACATGTGCACCTAATCGATATCCACCGTAAACACCTGCTCCAAAACGGAATCCATCTCTTTTGTTACCCAATTTAATCAAAGGAACAAAATTCACGTTTAAATATGAGACGGTCATTTTACTCTTGTTAGGAACTACGTCTACATCTTGAATCGAAGTGAAGTCAATCCCGGCGGCGGATTTATCAAGGCGTGTAGAAGGATCCTGAAATTTAAAATTATACCAGCTTATATCACCTCCCCATTCCAAATATAGAGGTCCGGCCACTTGGGTTAAGTAGCTTGAACCCAACGAAACGTACCAACTACCAAACGGCTTCACGGTATATTGTTCATTACTTTGATCTGGAAACTGTCCGTCTAACAGATAGTTATTCATTCCAATTTCAAAAATCATATCCTGACGAGTTCTTTTTCTTGATCTTTTAGATTCTTCGTCCTCTTGTGCTATTGCTGATACTCCGAATGCGAACAACAATATGGCTAGTATTAAATTCTGCTTTTTCATGATCTATTTATTTTGAGTTTTTGACGTATTAAAAAATGATTCCAAAACTAAAGGGGCTCAATTCAGGTCCTTTACCTTCTTCAAACAGCGTATT
>JAHEMU010000286.1 GCA_024643485.1 Cytophagales bacterium | reverse complement strand
GGGATCGTTTGTAGAAACATTTGGGAGTTATAATCGGGGAAACTTTCTAATTAATTTCGATACGGGCCTTGCTTGGTTGCTTGCTCCCGACCTGCAGCTAGATTTATATGGAGGCTATGGAAACAATTACGGAATTAACGATTACTTTGTAAGTATGGGTGTGTCCTGGAGGACAAAGAAAAAAATGAGTCATTAAGAAATTTGATCTGACTATGAAAAAAACAATACTTCTAATTCCATTTTTAGTTTCAGCTATCCTCTCATTTGCTCAAAACGAAAAGCCAGACTCCGTTGCCATTGTTAAAGATTCTATTGTACTAGACAATACGGCTCGGTTGATGAAGCAATTTGAGCAAGAACGATTCGAGGATTCAATTAAGCGCATGACTTTGCTTAAAGAAATCGAAAATTTACGGGGATCCGCTTCAAATCGAGAAAGAGAAAAACTTCTCATTAAACTAAAAGAGAGCGAGCAGCAGGATTCTATTAAAAAGCTCGCACAAACGCAACAGCTCCAAAAGCTAAAGGCAACAGCGAAAGGTTTTCCAGTAGTTCCGTTCGGGGATACGCTTTTTACAATTTATACAAAGCTTGGTAGTTTTAGTCCAAAGGATCGTGCCGCTGCTGTTAGCAATAAAATTGCAAAGGTTTATGACAACTACTCATTCGAGACAGATTCAATTATTATAAATAAATCTGAGGCTTCAGCAGAAATTATTTATCGCGATATTATTGTGATGAGTGTAAACGAATTAGAAGCCTTATGGTTTGATAAGGATCCTGTTA
Source organism: Cytophagales bacterium (assembly GCA_024643485.1). Classification (GTDB taxonomy): domain Bacteria; phylum Bacteroidota; class Bacteroidia; order Cytophagales; family Cyclobacteriaceae; genus JAHEMU01. The sequence continues at coordinate 3,405 of JAHEMU010000286.1, read as the reverse complement.
CTCTAGCTAATGAATATCGGATTATAATAATAGAAGCCATTCAAAAAGAAAAAAAATCAAATAGCGTTCTTAATATAGCCCTTCGCATATTGGCTATTGTTTCTATACTCTTCGGCATTTATATAGCGATTCGACTCATCAACAGACTTTTTAAAAAAATTAATAAACGTCTAATTCAACTTAAAGATAGCGCCTTAAAAGGAATCCAATTCCGCGGCTATCAGTTCTTAGACAGCCACCGAGAGCTTCAGGTAATTCTGTTTGTTACTAACATTTTCAGGTTGCTCATTATCGTATTAGCACTCTATATCGCATTGCCATTACTTTTTAGCGTATTCCCCTGGACACGGGGTATTGCCGAAACTTTAATAGGTTGGGTCACCACTCCCCTAAAAAGAGTTTTTGGCGGATTGGTTCGATACCTTCCGAATTTGTTTACGATTCTAGTAATTACTGCAGTAACGCATTATTCGGTAAAATTTTTAAAATTCATTGCTGGTGAAATTGAAAGCGGGGCCTTAACGCTTCCAGGTTTCTATCCTGATTGGGCTAAGCCTACACTCAATATTGTAAAGTTTCTTACCTATGCGTTTAGTTTCATTATTATATTCCCCTATCTACCAGGCTCGCAATCACCAATCTTTCAAGGGGTTTCGGTTTTTGTCGGGATTCTTTTTTCTCTGGGTTCATCATCAGCAATTTCAAATGCGGTAGCTGGCTTAGTGATTACCTATATGCGACCGTTTAAGGTTGGTGATCGAATAAAAATCGGGGATCTATCTGGAGATGTTATAGCAAAATCGTTATTGGTCACTCGAATTCGTACAATCAAAAATGAAAATATTACAATCCCTAATTCAAGTATACTTTCCGGGCATACTATTAACTATACGACTTCTGCAAAAGAAAATGGCCTGATACTTCACACAGGAGTTACGATTGGTTATGACGCTCCCTGGAAACAAGTTCATGAACTATTAATAAAAGCCGCCTTGGCGACCAAGGGAATTATGCAAGATGAAAATCATAAACCATTTGTTTTGCAAACAAGTCTGGATGATTTTTATGTCGCTTATCAGATCAACGCATTTACTGATCAATCCAATCACATGGCTGGTATTTATTCAGAACTGCATCAAAATATTCAAGATTTTTTTAACGAAGGGGGAGTAGAAATTCTATCTCCGCATTATCGTTCAGCAAGGGATGGGAATATGACAACTATTCCAACAGATTACTTGCCGAAAGATTATCAGGCGCCTTCATTTAATGTTACCATGAAAAAATCATCTGACGATACTAAGTAAATGGATAGGCTATTTGAAACCCTATCCGTTCCCGCTTACCTCTATAAGCCAATCTTACTATTGGGTTGGATTGTTTTGATATGGACTATAGGAAAAGTAATAAAATATCAAATAGGCAAAACAAAACTAGGCAATGAGATTCATTACAAAGCTAAAAAAGCTGTCACGTTTGGCTCCTATGCATTCTTTATTATTGTATTAATTGTATTATATAGTTCGAGTTTGGCTGGATTTACTGTAGCCCTTGGTGTTGCAGGTGCAGGCATCGCTTTTGCCCTTCAGGAAGTAATAGCCAGTTTTGCGGGTTGGCTAGCATTGCTATTTGGAAATTTCTATAAACCAGGCGATCGCGTGCAGCTAGGTGGTATTAAAGGTGATGTTATAGACATAGGCATTCTTCGTACTACGCTCATGGAAATAGGTCAATGGGTTGAAGGTGATCTCTATAATGGCAGAATCGTTCGGGTGGCTAACAGCTTTGTATTTAAAGAGCCTGTATTTAACTATTCAAACGACTTCCCATTTTTATGGGATGAAATTAAAATTCCTATTCGCTATGGAAGTGATTATGAAAAGGCTCGGACTATTTTTTACAAAGTTGCTACTGAGGTTACAAATGACTTTAGCAAAGAAGCAATATCAACATGGGCCACTATGACTAGTAAATACCGAGTTGAGAATGCAAAAACGGATGTAATTGTAACACTAGTCGCAAATGATAACTGGATTGAGTTTACAATTCGATATGTTGTTGATTATAAACGTAGACGGATAACTAAAGATCAATTATTTACGGGTATCTTAAATGAATTAAAATACACTTCCGACTCTGTAACACTTGCATCGGCCACATTCGAGGTGACCTCGTTGCCAACTCTTTCGGTTAATTTAAAGAAGGATTAAGCATGAATGATTTTTTAAACTATACTTTATTTAAAAATGGTGTATTCATTCTTACAACTGGTTCGCTTGTCTCCGTTTTACTTACTTTTATAATTGTCCGTATCGGATTACTCTTTTTAAAAAGATTGCTTGCCCGGTTCTTTAAAAACCGAAATATAGATATCGGGCGACAGGAGGCTATTTATAAACTAACTGCTTACCTGATTTGGACCATCACGGCCATAACTTCCCTGGAAATAATTGGAATCCACATAACCTTTCTGCTTGCGGGTTCTGCAGCTTTGCTTGTAGGTTTAGGATTGGGACTCCAACAAATTTTTCAAGATTTGGTATCCGGTATATTTATTTTAATTGAAGGGATTATTAAAGTAAATGATGTGATCGAACTGGATGGTATGGTTGGTAAAATCCTATCTATAAATCTTCGTACCTCCAAAATGCAAACACGCGATGGTATTATGATCATTGTCCCCAATCATAAATTTATTGTAGAGAAAATTACAAATTGGAGTCACAATTCTGATAGTACCCGATTTAAAGTGGACATTGGGGTTGCCTATGGAAGCGATGTGGCAAAGGTTAAAGATATTTTATTGGCTTGTGCAAAAAATCAATCAGAAATTATTCAGAACAAAGAAGCGGGGCACGATCCTTTTGTACGATTTGTAGACTTTGGAGATAGTGCTCTTAAATTCGAATTATTCTTTTGGACAACCAGCATCTTCACCGTTGAATTTATCAAAAGCAACCTCCGCTTCGATATTGATGAGAATTTTAGAAATCACGGTGTCACCATTCCATTTCCGCAAAGGGACATTCATATTAAAAACCAATGAAAACGACAAAGCAGCATTTGCAGCAAATTATTTTTGGAGTAGATACGCCATTGGGGAAAGCCTTTGATATAGCCTTGTTAGTACTTATCCTTGGGAGCATCACGATTTTGATGCTGGAAAGTGTTTATGAAATCAATCTGGTATGGGCTTCAACATTCCGAAAGTTGGATTGGGTCATTACAGTTTTATTTACACTCGAATACTTCTTACGAATCTGGACATCGGAAAAAAAATTGAGCTACATCTTTAGTTTTTTTGGGCTAATTGATTTAATGTCTATCCTTCCAAAATACTTAAGTGTAGTTTTAGTTGGAAGCCATACCTTAGCGATTATAAGAGTACTCCGATTACTTCGGGTA
>JAHEMU010000285.1 GCA_024643485.1 Cytophagales bacterium | reverse complement strand
AGAATTCGGATGGAGCTTATTCAATTGATGCTTTCGCGCCAATATATCCTGACCACCACTTTTCAATATTGCTACATTTGGCTCATAGACATAACCGTGGGGGTTTTCGTATGCTACTAATCCCGAATGTAGTTGTTCAGCAAGGAATGAAAATTGTTCTACCCCATTTTTGGAATAGTTAGTCGTTAAAATCTGGACCTCTGTTGTACCATTCGTACACTCAAATACAAAATCCTTCATTTCGTTATCCAATGCAATCAGGTGTACTTTGGAAATGGTGTTTAGTTCTCTTTGAGCTTGAATGATATCCAGCAAAGGACTGTTTTTTACCAATACTACTGGAGCGAGTTCAAGAAGTTGTGGAGCTAGATTCACCACATTGGGTTCACAATCACTCAGACGAAATACTTTTCCATTCGAATTTCGTCTGGACGGATCTAAAAAAATCAGATTTGCATTCGGAAGGTTATTTAAAGCATCTTCAGCAGATTCATTTCTTACTTCAATATTCTTAATGCCTAATTGAGTAAAATTGTGTCGCGCGATTGCTGATAGGGAAGCGTTTTTCTCAACATAAATCACCTTTTTGAACTTTCGGGCAAGTTCAATGCAATCAATTCCAATACCGCCAGTTAAATCGATAGCAAGATCTCCCGAATATTCAGAAAATTTTAAATTGGCGGTAGCTTCTGAGCTGCTCTGCTCAACGGAGATAGCGGGAGGCCAATAAATCCCCTCCACTTTATTCCACGACGGCCATTTAATAATTGCTCGTTGGCGGCTGTTTATTTGTTCTGCTAATTCAGAGGGAGTAATCCCAGTAAAAGAAGATTTGCCCAAAGCGATTTTTGTTGGGTTCGCTTGGGCATTAAGTTTTAGAAATTCTTGTACGACAGGCTGAAGTAAGGCTTGGTTCACCCTACTAATTTAGCATTTACTAAGTATTCTGCAATCTGAACTGCATTTGTTGCGGCACCTTTTCGCAAATTATCAGCTACAATCCACAAATTCAACCCGTTTTCAATGGATTCATCGCGACGGATTCGTCCTACAAAAACTTCATCTCGATTATGTGAATTTAAAGGCATGGGGTAGATGTTGTTTGCTATATCATCTTGTACAATTACCCCTGGCATAGCAGATAATAGTTCAGGAATCTCCTTCAATTCAAAGGGTTTATGGAACTCCACATTTACTGATTCACTATGGCCACCCATAACAGGCAAACGCACTGCTGTTGCCGTCAATGCTATTTTTGGAGCAGAAAGAATTTTCTTGGTTTCATTGACCATTTTCATTTCTTCCTTTGTATATAAATTTTCGGTAAAAACATCGATATGAGGTAACACATTCATGTCAATTTGATGCGGATATGCTTTGGGGCCATCAGCTCCATTTCGTTCGTTCATCAATTGATCCACTGCAACTTTTCCAGTTCCTGTTACCGATTGATAAGTAGATATTACCACACGTTTGATGTCGTATTTTTGATGCAAGGGAGCCAATGCCATAACTAACTGTATCGTCGAGCAGTTGGGGTTTGCGATGATTTTATCGGTAGAAGAAAGCTCGGAGGCATTTATTTCAGGAACGATAAGTTTGTGTTCCGGACTCATTCTCCAGGCAGAGCTATTGTCGATTACGGTGGTTCCTACTTCTGCAAATTTAGGAGCCCATTCCAGGGAGGTTGTTCCCCCTGCTGAGAATAATGCAATATCAGGACGTTGGTTAACGGCATCCTGCATTCCAATAACGGTGTATTCTTTGCCGTTATAGATCATTTTTTTCCCCGCAGATCTTTCAGATGCTACTAATAATAGCTCATTGTACTTGAAATTTCGCTCTTTAAGTACGGCCAACATTTGTGTTCCAACAAGGCCAGTGGCTCCAATTACTGCAATTTTCATAATTAAACGTTTATTATTATCAAAGTTAAATTTCTCAATATTATATTTGACAGTATGACAAAAATAATATTATATATAATATTTACTACATTAACTTTGGCGGTGAATGCGCAATGGAAGGAGGATTTTTCATACCCTGAGGCCGATTTTTCCAGCCATTGGCGGGGCGAAACTACAAAATTTATTATTGAAAATGGAACTTTACGCTTAAATGACACCACATTTTCAGGGAGATCAACGATTTATAAAGAAGTAGATAAATTCGGAAGTTTTTTGTTTAGCATTAATTATAGAATTGATTTCAATCCTTCTTCAAATAATTGGTGGGAAGTTTATTTTGAAACGGAAGATTCTTTGACCAGCTATTCATTGCAAGTCGGTGGGGTTGGTGATCATTTTCAAGTAGTGAAATGGTTTAATAATCAAGTGGAAGTAATTTTAGAAGCGCCTACAGGTTTATTGAATCGCTCAAAAAGTGAGGGATTACTCACCATGTCGTTCGCTCAGGATTCCTTGATGGTAACTCATGAATTTTATGGCGACACGACTAAAATAAGTTTAGTTACAGCCTTTATATTTGATTCCCCAATCAAGCAAATCGCTTTAATTACGCATTATACTACCACACGATCGGATAAATTTTGGTTTGATAATATTTCCTATACGGGCACCCCTTATATGGATTTAAAACCTCCTGAAGTTTCTTCAGTACATGTCCTCGATAGTTTAACTCTAGCCATTCAATTTTCAGAATCCCTTCATTTTGAAGGCGTTCAGATCTCTGGGTTTACGCTTTCTCCATTAGCCACAGCCGCCCGAAAGGGTACTTGGATATCCGATTCTGAACTAATTATTTCTTTTGATGTGCTGTTTATTAAAGATGGACCCATGATTCTGAATATCCCCTCCGTGTCGGATATCGAAGGCAATTCTTCACAAGAAATAATCCTTGAAGTAGTATATATACCTCCCCTACAAGCCGCGTTTCAACAAGTAATCATTACTGAAATTATGGCAGATCCATCGCCTGTAGTGGGCCCATATCCATTTGAATATATTGAATTGTATAACGCTTCTTCCGAAACGATAGATTTGTCGTCATTTAATTTAAAAATTGGAGATACCTTCACCAATTTTTTGCCTACTCCCGTTTTTCCTAAGGAATTTGTGGTGCTTTGTAAACAGGAGTATTCCTCAAATTTTGGGATGGGTACAAAGGTCATTCCAATTACTGATTGGGTAGTTCTTAATAATGAGGGGCAATCGATTGTGATTTTTGGAAAAGATTTAGTTATCGACAGCCTATTTTATTTAGCCTCATGGAGTGATGAAGAGAAAAGGGAAGGGGGCTGGGCTTTGGAAAAGAAGAGGTTGGATTACCGATGCAGTGATCAGTCGGCCTGGGTAAGCTCAAAATTTCCTGAAGGGGGTTCGCCGGGTCGGATAAATTCTGTGGTAGATTCAACTGATTTTCCGATTGAATTGTTGTTTTATCAGTTTGTGGGAGGGGATTCCATAAGCATCCATTTAAACCAACCACTTTTTGAAAAATCAATCCCTAAAATGGTAGTGGGAGGAGAGATGGAATTGGTTTCTGCCGAATTTATTTCGATTGAAGCTGACGCAATAAAATTTAGATGGGTAGGCAATTTTAGGGAAGATATTCTCTATCCGATTGAGTTATTTAATTTACAATCGTGTAGCACTACCAAGCCTAGCACTTTGGGTTTTGAAGTGGTTATTCCAGGTAAAGGGGGTGGTCAAGATATAATATTTAATGAAATATTATTTGACCCTCAGGTGGGAGGAAGTACATTTATTGAATTGTACAATCGATCTGCCCATTATCTAAAAATCCCGGATTATTGGTTGGAAATTTATTTTGGTGATGATCAATTACCAAAATTATCTAAGCGGCTCAATGTGGAATCGATATTGAATCCTGATTCTTATGTCGTTCTTTCACCTTATCCTGAAAAGATTGTTAAGAATTATTTGAACTCAGATACTACCGTTTTCAATAAGGTCGATTATCCAAACTTGTCGGGTAAGGAAGGGGCATTGGTATTAAAATCAGGGGATGGGACAGTCATTGACAGCGCGATTTATTCCCGAGCCTATCATTTTCAATTATTATCACAGACCAAGGGAGTTTCATTGGAAAAGTTATCACCCGAAGCTTCTAGCGCCGCTTCTGATAGTTGGCACTCTGCAGCAGCCAGTGTAGGATACGGTAGTCCGGGAAGAAAGAATTCTCGTTGGACTGACCTCACAGCGTCATCAGATTTCACCC
>JAHEMU010000018.1 GCA_024643485.1 Cytophagales bacterium | reverse complement strand
CTATTACCGCAATGGCCAGGTGCGCATCGAGTTGGAATATGATAATGGTGTTAAAATTGGGGAAGGCAAACAATTTTACGATAATGGAAATATTTACCAAGTAACCCCTTACATCAATGGTTTAGTGGAAGGAATCCAAAAAAAATACCATAATAATGGTCAGTTAATGGCTGAAATTCCATTTTCAGCTGGTAAATCATGCATGGGTTTAAAAGAATATTTAGTGGATGGAAGTCCGAGAAAAAATTACCCAAAAGCAAAAATCAAGGAAATTAACCAAGTAATGGACGGAAACCGGTTTATCCTTGAACTCTCTGTTGACAAGGATGCTATGCAGGCTAAGTTTTATAAAGGAAAACCAGACGCTTCAGGTTGCTTTGATTCTGATAACGCTGAAGAAATATTTACTAATGATAAGCGAAAGGCGAATGTAATTTACCACGTAGCCCCTAATACGTTCTTAATGGAGGAAGCTGATTTTATGATAAAAATGATCACACGTCAAAGAAATCCGTATTGGGTCCACAAAAAGTACAATTTAGCCGTAGAAAACAGGCGCTAATTTAACATTCGTTTTCTTTGGATAAGTTCGTAATTACTGGGAGATATTTTCAATCCTCGGTTTACAAATTCACGGGCTTTGGATTTATTTCCTTTTCGGAAATAGTAAGTGACTAAAGATGAATAGGTCTCTCCTAATAATCGGGAATTGACATTGAGAGCATTTGATTCGCCCACTAATTGTTCAAATTCGATTAGGGTTTTATTTGCCTCTGCAATTCTTTCTTTATAGCTCAAAATCAAAGCAGTCTGTAACATTTCATTTGCCAACGCCGATTGATATACTTTGTGCTCTTTTAAATACGAGTAATCCTCCTGATATCGATGCATCTTAGACAATCTTTTTTCTGGATCATCTTCATAATTTAAACTGTTTTGAATGGCATCCATAATGGCATTTTGTATGTCAATATGATCAGGGAATTGCTCTAAAGCCTTACCAAAATAACCTATGGAACTTTCAAATTCGCCCGAATTGTAAAGTAATCGCCCTCTTTCCCAGTAATATTGATACCACATTTCATCCTTTATCTCTTCGTTTACAACCAAAGGCAATAATTCATTAAACATTTTATCTGCCTCATCCACGCGGTTGCGTTTTGTTAATAAATCATCCACAATTCTACCCCACTCTACGATAATTAATCCATCCGATAAGTCATCGATAGGCAATTGTATCAGTTTTTTAAGGATTTCAAACTTTTCAGGGGAATCATAATCCATGGTATTCATTAACTCCAGACCCACAATTAATACCATATTTACAATTTTAGCATCTTGATAAAACACCATTGCTTTTTCTGCTTGGTGAAATGCTTTAAACATGTCCTTATTTTGTATATGATAAATTGCATCATTCATATATTGAATTCCTATTAATTGCTTTAGCGAAATATCAACTTCTGAAAAATAGTACTTATCAAATAACGCCTCTACGCTTGTTGAATTCATTTCTGCATCTCCAACTCTTTTCTGACTTCTCAATCCCTCCACATAATTTTTCTTAAAGGAAATCGGAAAATCTACGACTCCATTTTGGGCGTCTGTCGATTCCACTAAAATATTCTCTGCTTCGGGGTAGGCCACGATAAACACATGGGTAGGAAGTTCCTTTATAACGTATGGGATGCCCAGCTGCTCGAAAACAATTCCGTACATCGCAGTCGCCGAGACACAATTGTACCTTCCATCTTGAAAAATCTGACTGAAATAATTAACGGCTTCATATTTGTCAAAAAACTTTTTATGAACCTTTGGATAGATGTAATTTATCTTTGAAGCAGGTTTTTTTGATAATACCTTTTCAAGATTCATCCCCGCAATTCCCGAATTGAAATTGGCTAAAGCATCTTTAAATAAGGCTGGACTCAATCCCTCTTCTATGGAATAGAATAATTTAAAATAATCGGGGGTTCCGGTTGAAAAATATTGTTCAAAAGCATCTTTTTCAATTTCAGAAGAATATGTTAATGAGGGTGCCGTTTCAGAAGTTTGAAAACTGAATCCATTTATAGTAATTAAAATAGCGATGAATAGAATTGGTAGCTTTTTCATTTCAATTTAGAAAAATCAATAATAAAGGCATCGGGAAATCTATTAGTCAAATCCTCTTTAAACGACTCTGCTTTTTGACGAGACGGAAAATCACCTAAAATAACAGTATATACTTTTATTCCATTAATCGCCTTGACCTGTACAGTCACTTCCTTCCTATAACTGGTTCTTAAATTTTCAGAAAACCTCACCAAATTTGCTAGCTCTTGATAGGATCCAATCTGTACCCCAAATCCCTTTGGATTAGTCCGAGAAACTTCAAATTCATACAATTCCTTTTCTTCAACAGCCATCTGTTCGGTGGGTTGAGAAATTGTTTTCCCCTTTCCATCACCAGCATCAACAATCTCCATTATTACATCCGCTATCCCTTTATTAACAAAATCCAATTGTTGTGCAGCTGACTTAGAAAGATCTATTATTCGGCCTTCTACAAAAGGGCCTCTATCATTTATTGTCACTATTACTGTAGCGCTATTTGCTTTATTTGTGACCTTTACTTTTGTGCCGAAAGGCAGGGTTTTATGTGCCGCAGTAAGTTTGTTATGTCGATATTTTTCACCACTCGCAGTGGTTCTTCCTTCAAATTTATCTGCGTAATAGGAGGCTTTTCCTTCCTGGTTTTGAGAAAATGCCAAACTAGAGTTTAAAATAAACAGAACCAATAGGTAGTTTCTCATTGCGATCAGATTAATTTTGTAAAGAATAAAGTGAACGGTAAAAATAAAAAAATAATTAATGAATTCTGCCCCAGAAAGAAAAATCATCATTACAGGAGATGGTTCCCATTCCTTAGAGATTGAGTCGATGGATGAAACGTACCATAGCCGTCATGGTGCTTTAATCGAAGCAAAATATGTGTTTATTGAAAAGGGAATCGCTCATACGCTTAATAGTATTTCCTCTTCCCAGTTAAACATTCTCGAAGTTGGATTTGGCACGGGATTGAACGCCCTAGTTACGATGATCTTTAGTGAAAAAAGTGAAATTCCTGTTCATTTTACTACGATTGAGCCTTTTCCTGTGCCTTCTGTGCTTTTTCGGCAACTAAACTACGGGGCGCTTACTTTGCGACCCAATCAATTTGTAGAGCTTCATTTATGCGATTGGGATAAGGATGTTCGGTTTACCTCTAAATTTACACTCCATAAAATATACAACAAGCTAGAGTCAGCTCCCCTGAAAAATGAATTCTTTCATTGTGTCTATTTCGATGCTTTCGCACCTTCTAAACAAGCCGAAATTTGGTCGGATGAAAATTTGAAAAAATGCTTTGACGCCCTCACCCCCGGAGGATTTCTGGTCACGTATTGTGCACAAGGAGCATTCAAACGCGGGCTTAAAGCAGTGGGGTTTGAAGTTGAAACTCTCGAAGGCCCTCCAGGAAAAAAGGAAATGGTACGGGCTAAAAAGCCAAACTGACGAACCTTAAATTCAACTACCAACCTCTATATCGAGGAGGAGTAATATTATTTAATCGCAAATACACGACTAATTGAGCTCTATGGTGAGTCATGTGATCGCGCATGACCCCTAATACCTGCTCTTTTGTCAATAATTCCCCCGTAAAAAAGGTAACTTCTTTCAACCAATCACTTTCTGTCCGGTCAGAAATCATTTGTCGTACATAATTAAAACTCTTTTCTAACTCCTCAATTACAATCTCCTTTTCTGAGGAAATGGTAACTGATCCTACTGAACCCTTTTCTTCGATAAAACGGGAACCTAATCCATATAAATTACTAGTAATATGTTGCAATTGCTCTGCAAAGGTCATTTCTTCTCCAGTTGCTTTGAAGGAATAAAGTTCTTTGGGCATGGCTTTGGCCACCTCCAATGTATAACTAATGGCTCCTTCCCAGGTTTTGAGTGTTGGGTTTTTCATTTGTTGAGCAAAAAGAATGTTGCTCGTAAAAAATACGAGCAACATGATGAGTGTTTTTATTAAATTCATTAATTCAATCCTAAGATTTCAGATCCTTGTTCAAAAATAATATCCACTGGAATTCCAGCTGCAGATAGTCGATCTAAATCAGACTGCAATTCACTGTCAATAAGCCCTTTTTCAGAAACAAGTTGTGCAACTCCATCATAATTGCCGTCCCCTTGTAGAGTTAGGATGGTTTCAGAAAGCGCATTCATTGCCAATTTCATTTTTTCAAAATTTACAGAATACGTACCATTTTCATTTCTGGTAAATGCGCCCATTTCCTGGAAGAAATTAAAGCGAATCATATTTGCTTTTCCGTGGGCGCTGGAAGCTCCAAATCGCACTGAACGGAAGATACTAGCTAAAAAGGTGACATAATAATCCTCTAAGGCGCCTGTGATTTCTCCCTTTTCATGTAGTTGAGTAATCATATACAATCCCAATACATCTGCTTTTCCTTCTTCCAAAGCAGAATAATTTTCTTTTAAGGCTTGTCGAACAGTTTGGGTGCCATCGATGGTGTTTTTAATACCCAATCCATGTGCAACTTCGTGAAACATGGTATTTGCAAAAAAGGCATCAAATGTAATATGTGAACGTTGATCTTCTGCGATTAAATGTTCTGAAATTGGCACTAAAATTTTATCAAATTTAGCTTTCATCGCATTTTTCAATTGAAGCCTTCTAGTCCCTTTAGCCAATTGAACTTGTTCATCGTTCGGTAAATTAATGGCAATGGTCTTACTACCTGCATTGCAATCTCCTGCATAATACACCACATCGTAAGCATTTAAATCAGCATCCGTGCCCGGCATTTCCTTTTTATAAGCTTCAGGTACAGGGATTCCTTTTTGAAGTTCAGGTAAAAATGAAGCATATTTTGATAATCGATCACTCCAGTCGAGGTCTTTGATTAAAACAAACGCTTCATGGGCCGCTTTGTATCCATACAAATGATCTTCATAGTTTTCAATTGGACCAATTACTACTTCAATTTGGTTTGTTTTAGTTTCCATCCAAGCCATGTCTGAAGCCTGGTAATTATCCGTCAATAGAGCCTCCGCTCTTAAATTCAGGTAGTTTCTAAATCCTTCATCATCCGCTAATACTGCACATTCCTTCAATAAATTACTTACTTTGGTTATCTTTTCATGAAACATTTGATGGAAAGGTATGCTTACCAATTTTCCATCTTCATCACGACGTATAAACGTATACAAACTGGTTTTATCAGCAATATCAGCAGCTTCAAACTCTTCTTTTGTCATATCCAATGGATAGTAATTAGCTCCTGCTGGTTTGGTCCCCACTCCCTCAATAAAAGGGGCATTGTCATCTAGGCGGTCCCAAGGGCCATAGTTGATTTCAGCAAATTTTTTCAAATCAGGATCCGTTATGGAACTAAGTATGGCATCTTTATCTCCATATGCTTCGAACCAAAACATTTCATCCATCAACTTAGCCGCTTCAATAAGCTTTTTAATCATCTGTTTTTGATTATCAGACAAAGCAGATATATCCGCTGTCAAGGGTACAGAAGTGTATTTGTCCAATACAGAGGAAGTTGATTCTTCCGGCAATTCTTCCGGTTCTTTAGCTTGATTGCAGGCAAACAGGGCAATCATTAATAAAAAATAAAAATATTTAATTTGGTAATTGAGTTAAGTTATTTCTTGCGGTGAAGGTAGTAAAAAACGCCTAAAAATAACAGAGGAAAACACATCTAAACGAATCAAAAAGGTTAAACCCAAAAATTTTATTTATACCTTTGTTTTTTGGAAATAACTGTTTAGAACCATGAATATTCGCACCGGATTTGGATACGATGTACATCGACTTGAAGAGGGAATCGAGTTTTGGCTGGGTGGCATTCGATTGAATCACACCAAGGGCGCTGTAGGGCATTCCGATGCAGACGTTTTAATCCACGCAATATGCGATGCTTTATTGGGTGCGTTAAACCTCCGTGATATAGGATTTCATTTTCCAGATACCGACCCCGCCTACAAAGGAATAGATTCTAAAATTTTATTAAAAAATACCGTGTCACTTGTTCGCGATAAAGGCTGGGAAATAAGCAACATTGATAGCACAGTGGTTCTTCAATTACCTAAAATCAACCCTAGTATTCCTGATATGCAAGCATGTATGGCAGAGGTAATGTCGATTGACCAGGATCAATTATCTATCAAGGCTACGACGAACGAACATCTTGGATATTTAGGTAGAGAAGAGGGAATCGCCGCTTACGCCTCGGTATTGGTTTATAAAAAATAAATTGCGGTTTCAACCATTTGTTTTGGTAGTCTGATATAATCCACGTAATTTTGTCCCGCAAATAATATCCTTGATTATTTGCACTATGTCACTAGATACATCCAAATTCTTGTACGAAGCCCTCACCTACGATGACGTGCTTCTTTTACCAGGTTATTCTGAAGTTTTACCACGCGATACAAGTACTGCTACGCAATTGACGCGTAACATCACATTGAATATTCCGTTGGTTTCTGCCGCTATGGATACGGTTACTGAATCGGATCTCGCGATTGCGATGGCATTGGAAGGCGGACTGGGTTTTATTCATAAGAATATGACCAAAGAAAAACAAGCAGCACAAGTGAGAAAGGTGAAACGCTCCCAAAGTGGAATGATTCTAGACCCAATCACGCTTCATGTTGATTCACTGGTTTCGGATGCCTTGGACATCATGTCAGAATATAAAATTGGTGGAATTCCCGTAGTTGATGAACAAAATACGCTAATAGGGATTATTACCAACCGCGATCTTCGTTTCCAGAAAAAGATTTCTGTTCCCATCAAGGACATAATGACCAAAGAAAATTTGATCACTGCTGAAGATGGAATAACCTTAGAGCAAGCAGAAGAGATTCTTCAAGAATATAAAATTGAAAAATTACCTATAATAAATAAAGCCGGTACGTTAACTGGCCTAATTACTTATAAAGATATTCTTAAAAAACGAGACAAGCCGAATGCTTGTAAAGACCAATACGGTAGGTTACGAGTTGGAGCTGCTGTGGGTGTGACACCTGATTTATTAGAGCGGGTTGATCTTCTAATGAAGGCAGGGGTAGACGTAGTGAGTATTGATACTGCCCATGGTCATTCAAAGGGGGTAATAGATGCATGCCGCATGGTAAAGAATGCTTACCCAGATTTAGAATTAATAGTTGGAAATATCGCCACAGGAGACGCAGCCTTAGCACTCGTAGAAGCTGGTGCTGATGGTATTAAAGTAGGGGTAGGTCCTGGAAGTATTTGTACGACAAGAATTATTGCTGGTGTTGGATCGCCGCAACTCACGGCTGTTTATGAATCTGCAAAAGCTATAAAGGGCAGTGGAGTTCCTATCATTGCTGACGGAGGTATCCGGTTCTCTGGTGATGTCGTTAAAGCATTGGCTGGTGGAGCTAACAGTGTTATGATTGGAAGTTTACTTGCTGGAACGGAAGAAGCTCCAGGGGAAATGATCATCTACGAAGGAAGAAAATTTAAAACTTACCGCGGCATGGGTTCTGTAGAAGCAATGGAGGATGGGTCGAAAGACCGATATTTCCAAGATGCTGAAGATGATATTAAAAAATTAGTACCAGAAGGAATTGTAGGTCGAGTGCCTTTTAAAGGGCTCGTTTCTGAAGTGCTTTACCAAATGGTGGGCGGATTAAAAGCAGGAATGGGTTATTGCGGAGCAGGAACTATTGAAGCTCTTCAAGAGGCTAAATTTGTCAAAATTACAGCCGCTGGAGTAAAAGAAAGTCATCCACACGACATACATATTACCCGTGAGGCACCTAATTATAGCCGCTAATTACTTTTTTTTACTATTTTAGTCCTGAAAAGGAGTAAGATTGTAATATGTCACATAAGGTCATCACAAAGTTAAGCGCATTTTTCGCGGTAATCGCCTGGCTATTCATGGCTTTTACTGACTTAACGGTGATTTTTAGTTATTCCAATAACCTCGCTCCGGAAATATCGCAGCAGGTTCCTGTAATCGCTTTCAATGTTTTTCTTTTACTTCTCTTTATTTATTTCAAAATAAAAATTGAGCGAGCGGAAAATGTAAACTTTATTGATTTATTATGGCGGGTATTTGTTACTGGCCTTGTTACCACTATCGTTTCTCTTTTCTTTAGAATGATCAATGTGATGATTGGCGAATCTGCCTTAGCACAATACATCATCTATCAAGAATTTGTTTATGTTGTCAACCTCGGACTTCTCAGCATCGTTTTAGTTTCTTGTTTTTCCGTATTTCGAAAGTTAATCCTTTATCAAAAAAGCAAAGCATTAATTACCTTTTGGCGACTTTTTCAATCCCTGCTATTAGTAGGCTTGGTGTACAACGTACTGCCCTTTACCTTTTTGAATCAATTTTCACAGTACTATTTAATTGTTTTGGGCTTGATGGGTTTGTTTTTATCTGTCAATATTAAATGGGTTGCCTATCTCAATTTCAAGCAAAAATGGAAAGGGATCCTTCTTGTTGCCTTAGCCCTTTTTTATCTCATTTACTTCGTTTGGGTAGTGACTATTCACAGTGGAAATTTTGAAGGAGTTCCTTTTGTGGATTTTCAAGAAAACATCTTCCTGATTGCATTAATCATTTTCGTTTTCATTTATATCATTTTTAGTTTACTAGTCCTTTTGTTCAACCTACCAACTTCATCGGTGTTCGAACAAAAATTGGAGGAGGTTGGAAATTTTCAAAAGCTTTCACAGTCCATTCAAACAGAACAAAGTGAAGAGCGAGTTTATGATATTCTATTAGAATCGTCGGTTAGTACCGTTTTTGCAGACGCTGCATGGCTTGAAATTAATCAATCCGACAATATCACTTACTACACCTATCAAATAGAAGAGAAAGAAGTATTAGCCATAAAAGACGCCTTATTATCTAATAAAGCCAAAGGGGTGTCAGATCAAGGTCAAGATAAAACGCGCAACCTCGATTTGATATTAAAAAAAGTAAAAGGATCGCGTTTCCGATCTCTAATCGTGGCGCCGATTGTGGTGAAAAATGAACAAATAGGTGTTTTAGGGCTTTTAAAAGAAGTAACTGACGGGTTTAATAAAGAAATGAAAAAAATTGTTTCCACCTTTTCTAATCAGGCTGGAATCAGTATCGAAAACTTTAGGTTATTAAGTGAAGCACTAGAGAATGAGCGGTACAAAGAAGAATTAAAAATTGCCAAACGAGTTCAGAGTAGCCTTTTGCCTAAAGACATTAAAATCCAAGGTGATTATGAAATGGTGGCTTACAGTAGATCTGCCGCAGAAGTAGGTGGCGATTACTATGATACATTGGCGATAAATGAACACAGTTCTGCTTTAATTATAGGTGACGTAAGTGGAAAAGGAACCTCAGCGGCTTTCCACATGAGTCAAATGAAAGGCATTTTCCAAAGCCTATCCCAATTGGGCTTAGAACCCAATGTATTCCTAGACAAAGCTAATAATGCTTTAGCTAAATGTTTGGATAAGTCCTCTTTCATTACTGCTACCTATTTTATCATAGACAGCAAAAAAAATACCTTGCGCTTTTCAAGAGCAGGACATTGCCCAACCCTTTATTTTGATTCCAAAAAAGGCATCTCATCCTATTTTTCAACTAAAGGAATGGGTCTTGGTATGCTTAGAAATAATAATTACATCAACTTTGTTGAAGTAAATGAAGTCAATTACCATCCCGATGATATTTTAATTTTATACACGGATGGAATTACTGAAGCACAAAATAGAAAAGGTGATGAATATGGGTATGACAGGTTAAAAGAAATCGTTGACTTTAACGCTAAAAAATCCCCTGAAGAGATCAAAAATGCACTAATTGAGGATTTCTTTGCTTTTACGGGAACAGAGTTTATTAACGATGATTACACCGTAGTTATATTGAAATTTAAATAACAACTATTACTAATAGAATACGTATACGAATTATGGTAGACATTCAGAAAATAAATCAAAATGGAATTACCATTGTGGTGGTGATAGGAGAAGTTGATGCTAGTTCTTCGATAGACCTGGATAGTGCAATGAACGAAACCATTGCTTCGGGAGCACTAAAAATTATAGTTGATTGCGAAAATTTAGATTACATTTCTTCCGCTGGTTTAGGCGTTTTTATGTCTTATATCGAAGAAATAAAAGCTAATAACGCCAAAATGATTATCACTGGCCTCAATGAAAAAGTATTTAACGTGTTTAAAATTTTGGGTTTAGATCAATTACTTGAAACCGCAGATACACGAGATCAGGCGATTGAACTGTTGAAATGAAATACAGCCAGGAAATAGCGTGCAGTAAGGATAACCTTAGATTAGTCAGGGATTTTATAAAAGAAACCTTGAATCAGTACGTTATTGCCGAAAAAGAAGTTCATTCTATGGTATTGGCAATGGACGAAATGTGCGCCAACCTGATCATTCATACTCATCATTGCAACATCGATGATTCTTTTGAAATCCAAATTATCGTTACGGAAAATGAAGGGGTAACTTTCAAGATTATTGACGAACATGAAATGTTCGATTTATTAAATTATGAAGCTCCTTCTTTGGATGAACTAGTAAAAACTCAGCGAAAAGGGGGGATTGGTTTGATTTTAGTAAAGAAAATCATGGATAATATTACCATTCGAACCGAAAATGGTAAAAATTGTTGCTGTTTGTTCAAAAAGGTGAAGGTGCAGTAAAACTAATCTGTTATTTTTGCACCCTATATGAAAAATTTGATCCGCTTTTTTTTACTTCTAATTATATCCGCAACTAGCGGCTACAGTCAGGTACTATTTTCTGTTAACGGCACACCCGTAAATGCAGATGAATTTAAATACGTCTATTCTAAAAATAGCTTTAATAACGACAAGGCTTTTACAAAATCGGATATTGAAGACTACCTCGACTTATTCATCAACTTTAAGTTAAAAGTCGCCAATGCTAAAACCAACGGTTTGGATACTTTAAAGGCATTAATTACAGAGTACAATTCATACAAGGATCAACTTAAAAAGCCATATCTCACTGATCAAAAAATGATGGATCAGTTAATAAATGAGGCGTATGATCGACTTCATACGGAAGTGCATGCCAGCCATATATTGATTCAAATTCCTGAAAATGCTACCCCTCAAGATACCCTTAAAGCTTGGAGTTCAATTATCGGTATCAGAAATCGTGCGGTAAGTGGTGAACCTTTTAATCAATTGGCAGCAAAATTTTCACAAGACCCCTCAGCAACTGTAAATGGTGGTGATTTGGGGTATTTTACGAGTATGCAAATGGTCTTTGAATTTGAAAACGCAGCTTATCAAACACCAGTAGGAGATATTTCAATGCCCATTAGAACTCGTTTTGGATATCACATCATTAAAGTGTACGATAAACGAGAATCGCCAGGTACGGTAAAAGTTGCTCACATTATGTTGCGTTTTAACCCTCAGATGTCAACAGGAGATTCCTTGGCCTTGCGCGACAAAATCTTTGAAATAAAGGATCAACTCAATTCCGGCTTTGATTGGAATGAACTATGCAAAAATTTCAGTGAAGATCCATCGACAAGAAATAAGGGAGGAGAGATACGTCCATTTGGTTTGCGTGTAATGCCCCCAACTTTCGAAGCAGTATCCTTTTCTTTAGAAGAAGGTCAAATTTCAGACCCCTTTACTACAAGTTTTGGATGGCATATCGTTAAGATGATTGATAAAATTGGGTTGCAACCTTTTAGTGAAATGGAAAGCATTATTCGATCGAGAATAAACAGCGATGGCCGAGCTCAAATGCAACAACACGCACTTATACAGCGACTAAAAAGTGAAAACGGATTTGTTGTAAATAAAGAGAATGAACAACAATTTTTAAATCACTTGAATGATAGTCCGAAAGATTTACCTTTAGCTTCTATCGGAAAAACTGTCTTAACTTCTCAAAGCGCCCTTCAATTTAATAAGCAAATTAACCGACAATCTCTCGATCAATTTTATGAGAAAGAGATTCTTAAATATGAAGAGCAATTGCTCCCACAAAAGTATCCTGAATTTCGATTTTTGATGAACGAATATTGGGAAGGAATATTATTATTTCAGATAATGGATCAAAATGTTTGGGGGAAAGCCTCCGCGGATTCTGCGGGCTTAGCTTCCTTTTTTGAAAAAAATCGTCAGAATTATAAATGGGAACAACGATTCGATGTAGTGATTCTGGAGTCGAAAGATAAGGCTGCACTGGAGGCAATCAAGCCACTTCTATCTGATTCAAGCTTTTCCAGCGAAGTACTTAAAAAAGAATTTGAAAAAAAATCTACCCAAACCATTCAAATCACTGAAGGGGCCTTCGAAATTGGCAGCCCGGTGCTAAATGCCCCTGTGAAAGCAGAAATTGGCACATACGAAACAACAATTGGCGATTTAAATCGTATTATTTGTATTCGAAATATTGAAAAATCGGTGCTAAAATCACTTTCTGAGGTTCGAGGATTAGTGATTTCTGATTATCAAGATTATTTAGATCGAGAATGGATCGCTAAATTGCATAAACAATACACTGTTGTTAAGAATAAGAAAAACATCAAAAATGTTATCAAAGAAATTAGCAAATAGTTTACTCATCCTGTTTATCATTACTTCATTAGGGAGTTGTGATTTTATCAGGTTTAAAGACGCGGCTGTGGACGTACGGAAACCCGTTGCACGCGCTAAAGGAACATTACTATACGCTGAGGATCTGGAAGGCCTTGTTCCTTCAGAAGTGACTGGCAAGGATTCCTTGGACCGTGTGAATAAGTTTATTCAAGATTGGGTAAAAAAACAATTGTTAATTCAAGAAGCCTCAGACCAAATAGATTTTGAAGAAGCTGAGATAGAAAGAAAAGTGCTGGATTACCGATATAGTTTAATGGGATATGAATTCCAACAATACTACATTGAGCAGCATCTAAATACGGAAATTTCTGATGATGAAATCCAAGAGTATTATGATCAAAACATCGATAACTTTGGATTAAAACAAAATATCGTGAGAGGTAAATTTATTAAAGTACCTGTTGAAGCTCCCAGCACCAATCGAATAAAAAGGCTTATACAGAGTAACAAAGTTGAAGATTTTGATGACTTAAAGGCTTATTGTCTTAGCTTTGCAACTGCTTATCAATTGTATGATTCCGTTTGGATGGTATTTGATGATATAGTGAAGGGATCACCATTAAGTGAAATCCCCAATAAAGTACAATTTCTTCGTTCAAAAAAGTATACTGAAAGTGCAGATGATGACTTTTTATATTTTCTGAAGATAGAAGAATTTAGGATTTCAGATAATATTTCACCCTTGGAATTCGTAAGAGACCAAGTACGAAGTATAATCTTGAATAAAAGGAAGGTTGATTTAGCTAAAAAGCTAGAGGATGATGTGTATCAAAATGCGTTGAAAAATAATGAAATTGAAATTTATAATTAGTGCGGTTTTAATCGGGTGGTCTGCTGTTAGTGCGCACGCACAAGAGCCTGTGGTGATTGATGAAATTATTGCCAAAGTTGATAATTACATTGTGTTAAAATCGGATTTGGAAAGAACCTATCTCGATGCCGTGTCAAATGGTGCAACACAATCAAATTTGAAATGCCTGATTCTTGGAAGTATGATCAGAGATAAGCTGATGGTAGCTAAAGCAGAAATCGATTCTGTTATTGTTACACCAGCAGAAGTTGACCTTAACTTAAGCAGAAGGATCGATTATATTCTGAATCAATACAATGGTTCGGAAGAGATGATATTACAATATTTTGGAAAAACGATTGAAGATATCCGATCAGAATTACGCGATCAAATTGAAGAACAAATGACGGTAGAAAGGATGCAAACTCACCTTACCCAAGATCTTACCGTTACCCCTACAGAAGTAAGGCGGTTCTTTAAAAGAATACCTGAAGACAGTTTACCATATTACGATATGGAGGTGAAGCTTGCGCAAATTTCTAGAAATGTAACGGCTGGTAAAGAAGGAAAACAAGCGGTAATTGATCAACTAATTGAGATCCGAAAAAGAATTGTAGCAGGTGAAGAATTTGCTCAGATGGCTACAGAATATTCACAAGGACCTACCGGACCAAATGGAGGAGATTTAGGTTGGGCGAAACGTGGAAACATGGTTCCTGCTTTTGAGGCAGCTGCTCTTGCTTTGAAACCCGGTGAAGTTTCCATGCCTGTAGAAAGTCAATTTGGTTTCCACTTAATAAAAATGTTGGAAAGAAGAGGTAATGAATACCATGCCAGTCATATTTTGATGCGACCTGTATCTTCACAAGCTGATATTAACGCCACCATTCATTTTCTTGATAGCATCCGTACTTTAATTATTTCGGACAGTACTTCGTTTGATAAAATGGCTGTAGAGCACTCAGAAGATGAAGAAACAAAAGGTAGCGGCGGTTATTTCTTAGGTTCTGACGCTTCTAATATGGTCTCAATTAGAGAATTAGCTCCTGATATTTATTTAGCAATGGATACCATGAAAGTGGGGACTATTTCTTCACCCCTTCGCTTTAAAAAACAAGACGGATCAGACGCTGTACGCATTTTACTTTATGAATCCTCACGTGATCCTCATCAAGCGAATCTAAAAGACGATTGGCAAAAAATTCAGTCTGCAGCTTTGATAGAAAAGAAAAATAATGAATTATTGAGATGGTTTAATGAAGCCGTTAATGAAGTATTTATCGATATTGATGAAGAATACGGATATTGCAATATTATAAATTAGCCTATGAAGACCTTTGGTAACGATGTAGAAGCTGCCGATGAACTAAAAATTGCCTACGATAAACTTAAAGCTGAAATAGCTAAAGTAATTATCGGTCAGGATGAAGTAGTTCGACTATTACTTACTTCTATGTTTTGTCAAGGTCATTGCTTATTGGTAGGAGTACCGGGCTTAGCTAAAACATTGCTTATTCAAACCATTTCTAGTGCATTGGATTTAAAATTCAATCGAATTCAATTTACTCCCGACCTTATGCCTTCGGATATATTGGGTGCGGAAACTTTAGATAAAGAGCGCAACTTCCAATTTACGAAAGGACCCGTTTTTGCAAATATTATTCTCGCAGATGAAATAAATAGAACCCCTCCTAAGACACAGGCTGCGCTTTTGGAGGCCATGCAAGAATATGCAGTTACGACTGCAGGGAAGAAATACGAGTTACAAAAGCCATTTTTTGTATTGGCAACACAAAATCCAATTGAACAAGAAGGAACTTACCCACTTCCTGAAGCTCAACTTGATCGATTTATGTTTAATGTGAAACTCGATTACCCAACTTATGAACAGGAATTAGAAATTGTTAAAACCACTACTGGTGATTTTACACAAAAAATCAATACCATCCTTCATGGCGATGAGATCATGCAATTTCAGCATTTAGTTAAAAAAGTACCCGTTCCTGATAATGTTGTTGAATACGCTGTAAAATTGGTTCATAAGACGAGGCCTTCTTCTCCTAATGCACCAGAAATTACCAAGCAATACATTGAATGGGGAGCCGGTCCTAGAGCGTCGCAATACTTGATACTTGGAGCCAAATGCAATGCACTTCTTAATGGCAGGTATAGCCCAGATATTCAAGATGTTCAAGACATTGCCATTCCTACCTTATACCATCGTGTGATACGTAATTTTAAAGCAGAAGCTGAGGGGATTACTTTAGAAGATATACTAGGCCAATTAATTACCAGTTAGCAATCTCATCGGTAATGGTTAATAAATTACCGGTTAAATAGGTTTTATATTGTTGTAAAGGATAATAGGCCGGGCCACCAATTGGCTCACCAGTGGTAAAAGAAAAAGCAGAACCACAACACGGGTCTGATAAGTACAACAAACTTGCATCAATATTTACTGTCGCACATGCTGATGCTGATTCCCAGGTGCAATTCCTTTCAAAAACGACATACTGTGTAGCGGTTTCCCT
>JAHEMU010000284.1 GCA_024643485.1 Cytophagales bacterium | reverse complement strand
TGATTTTTTGTGACATTAAATTAAGGTACAGTTATTATTTATGATTTTTATAAAAAGTAGTATATTAATAAGAAAAATTGCGATGAACATCACCTACTTGGGGCACGCTTCCTTATTAATAGAATTGGGGGGCAAGAAATTGATAGTAGACCCGTTTATTTCGGCGAATCCCTTAGCCAATCACATCGATATCGATTCCCTTGAGGCCGATTATGTATTGATCACTCATGGGCATCAGGATCACGTACTTGATGTTGCTCAAATTGTAAAAAGGACGGACGCAATGATTATTTCAAATTTTGAAATAGTGTCATGGTTTGAAAATCAAGGGCTAAAGGGCCATGGAATGAATTTAGGGGGTAAATTTAGATTTGATTTTGGTACGGTGAAGATGGTAAATGCAATTCATTCAAGTGTATTACCTGATGGTACTCATGGTGGAAATCCGGCCGGATTTGTAATTTGGAACGAGACGGAATGCTTATATATCGGCGGGGATACCGCCCTTACCGAAGACATGAAGTTGATACCACTCACTTGTCCAAAATTACAAGTCGCTGTTTTACCAATAGGGGACAATTTTACCATGGGGTTTGAAGATGCTTGCCGCGCTTCAGAATGGATTAAATGTAATACCGTTTTAGGATACCATTATGATACCTTTGAGCCAATTAAAATTGATAAAAATCTGGCAATTGCTCATTTTAATAAACACTACAAACTTTTGCAACTTCCTGAAATTGGGGAGAGATTAACGTACTAAAAGGTTAAGTCCGAATTCAATCTTTTCCACCTAAAACGCAATCCAGCATAATAATTTCTTTCAGGGGCCGGCTGATAATACCTTCCACCAAAAGCGTTGACGTCATTTCCTAAACTGTAATGTTGATTCAACAAATTGTTTGCCCCAAAAAACAATTCGCTTTGCCACTTAGAGCTGAGCGTGAAATTTGTTGATCCTTTGATTCCAATGAGATGAAAGGCAGATGCTTTTTTATCATTTTCATTATTTAGATAAATGGAAGATTTAGCCAAGTAATTAAAACTAAATTTAAAAGACTTAAACCTGCTATTTATTAGTGCCGATACGGTTTGCGGTGCTACCCCTGGAATAAACTGCCCGCTGTAATCGGTGTTACCGGTAATATAATCATTGAATTTAAAATGGTTGAAGGTATAGGCCACTTGAAGGTCCATTTCGCTTTTACTATGAGAATCTCCAACTATCCGATAGGTAGTTAATAGTTCTAATCCTGAATGAAAGCTACCCCCGGCGTTTCGGAATAAATCAGTTCCTCTAGCACTGGGATAATCCACAATTGCGTTGGATAAAACATAGAAAAAAACATTGCCGTCGTAAGTCAATTTTTGATGCTTACTTCTTCCCCTAGTCCCGATTTCGAATGCTAGACCTTTTTCAGCGGCTAATTCAGCATTTATAGAACCTTCATTAGTTCTAACTTCTTCTAATGTGGGTGGTGAAAATCCGGAAGAAATTGACGCATATACCACATTCGCTTTTCTTTTAATTAAAAGACTAATTCGTGGAGCAAAAGAGAGAGGAATGGTACTATTAAAGAGAGAGCTATTGTTAGTAATGGCATCTTCGACCCGGAAAATGTCGTAATTAAGTTGGTTAATACTAAAACCGTAGGTAGACGAAATTCGGGAATTCCATTGGGTTTCTGCTTGGAAAAATCCCATCCATTGATAGGAGTGAATTTCGTCCTTAAAATTTAATGTATCTGCTTTACCAGCTACATTTCCATAGTTAAAGGCTTTTGCGAATCGATCTTGAATTTCAAGTCCAAAATCCAAACGGGTGGGATGTACGAGCTCATTTATTTGCTGAGATATGGAGGTTCTGCCGCCAAAACCAACGTGGTTCTCATTTTTAAAATCAAAGATAAATGGATTAATAAATTGTGATAACTGACCATATACAGAAGTCTTTTGTTGATAATTTCCGTTTACAAACCGATGTGTCAATCCAATCATTCCAAATTTAGTATCAACACTAGCGTTTGCTTCTTCGGTTCCGAGGGTAAATGCGTTTCCAGGTCTGGCTTGAGTTGGGTCAGATTCAAATTGAGTGAGGGTTAATCCTCCAGGTATTTCATAGAATAAATCACTGTATAATAAGTGTATTCCAATCCGCTGTTTTTCCGTAAGCTTATGATTCCCTGAGTATTCTATATTTTTTTTATCCAGGGAGGAATGTGTTCGGTACCCCGCAGCAGATTGTTGTGCGTACTGAAAATAACTAGATGAAGTTTCAGTGGATTGTCCGAAACCGAGGATGGTTTTGTTGAAGCCGAAGCTTCCTCTGGAATATTCAGCAAAAGCGAAAGTGGAATTGATGTCTGGCTGTTTACTTCTAATGATAAGAGTTCCTCCGTTTCCAGCTCCATAACGAGACCCAGATGGACCGCGGATGATTTCAGTTGTACCAAAATTGATTGGATCTAAAAGATTGAATGGAGTGTTTCCTCCAGGTTCGGTGAAGGGGATATCGTTCCAATAGATTTTTACATTTCTAACATCGAAGGGTGCTCGCAGTGAGCTACCGCGGATATTAAGACGTAAACTGCCAGGAGAACGTTCTTCCATTTGAACGCCTGGAATCGTATTAAATGAAGAAACTACAGTGAAAGGGTCGGTTTGTGAAAAGGCCATGTCCACAATTCCAATAGGGGCTGAGGTGGTTCGTAATGTATTACTATTTCCAAAAGCAGAAATGATTACCTCTTTTAATATGTTGTTATTTTCTTGAAGCAGAAAAAACATAGATTCACTTTCGATGAAGATGGAATCCGTAACTACTCCTTGATAATTAAATCTTAAGAGGTCGCCAACTTTGGTGTTTAAAATAAACCTACCTTCTTCATTGGTGACCGTTGTATCCGAGGCACAAATTATTTCCACATTTGCAACAGGCAATAACGACAACTCTTCTACTACCTGACCCCTAATTTGACCAATGCAGTTGACGGTGTAGACGAAAAATAAAATAAGAATTGTACCTCCTAGTTTAGTCATTAATTTCCTGTTTACTGCGAACAAAACGTTTGAGTTTTTTACGGAATGGCGAAGCATCTGAGTGCAAACGCATGGCCTTAATTGAAAAATAAATGCCTGCAACCAAACTAACCAAAGCACCCAAAAACATGCCCGGAATGTGCGAAATAAAAAGAAAATAATCGTAAGCACCGTGAAACAAAACGGCCCCAAATAATCCGATTAAACTGTATAATGCATTCTTTTCTTTGAACTTTGCAGACCCTGCGAAGTAGCCCATAATGGCAGCAAAAGTAGCGTGAGCTGGAACGGCAGTGAACATGCGTACTAATGCTACGCTCATTCCTCCATTGATACTGTATAATATATTTTCTAAAGTAGCGAAACCCATACCTATCATTACCGCATACACTATTCCATCGAATGGTTCGTTGAATTCCTTTCTTGGATAAAGAAACAGCATTAAAAACAAATACTTGCTTAGTTCTTCCACCATTCCAACTTGTAAAAATGCTTTGAAAAACTCATTAATTTCGAGTGTTGCATGAGTTGGAAAATAAGGAGTAAATAAACGTGTAATAAATAGCGTAAGTCCCGTACTTAATAAGCCAAAGAAAAAGCTAAGCAGTAGCAAACGAATGGGTTCCTTTTCATGCTTATCCATAAAATAGATAAACATCATGATGGCCAGTCCTGGAGCAATTGCAATCGCTAATATTGAATACATGAATTTATTTTTTTGTTGTTAAATATAGCATAATCAGTTCAACAGACACTGAATTTTTAATTTTCTTGTCAAAACTAATTTAAAAAGGAAACCCTTTTCTTGTAATTGTCGTTAAATTAATAGAACTTTGACCGACCGGTCAGTCATAAAAAAGGATATGAGTCCAAGAACAGCAATACAGTTAAATGAAATTCGGTTAGAAAAGCGCGAAAGGATTGAAGTTGCGGCTTTGCATCTCTTTGCTCAGCATGGGTTTGATGGCACTTCCATCGCACAAATAACCAAAGAAGCCCGAATTTCGAAAGGCCTATTCTACACATATTATGAAAGTAAGGACGCTATATTAAAGCATATTATTCAGGATCTCCTCGAACAAGTATTTGCTCGATTTAATTTTCCTGAAAATGGTAAAATTGGTGATGCTGAATTTGAGCGATTTATCAATGTTAGTTTGGATATGGTATTAGAAGACCTCAATAAATTCAAG
>JAHEMU010000283.1 GCA_024643485.1 Cytophagales bacterium | reverse complement strand
TAAAATCCTAAATTCTAAAATTCTAAATTCTAGATTCTAAAATCCTAAATCCTAAAATTCTAAATTCTAAATTCTAAATTCAGTCAATACTAAACCAACTATTATTGCTTAGAACCAGTTAAGGTTATACCGTACATTTTCAATTGCAGTTCCATAGTTGTAGCTCCATTTTCTTTAAATACTTGAAAATCTAACGAACCATCTAAACTTTCATAATGGTTCTCTCCTTTCGGCTTTAAAATAGCTTCCATCCCAGCTTCAGGAATTTTCATCATAAGAACTCCTTCTTCCATATACAATTGGACATTTACGGGATATTCATTTCCTTTAAATGAACCCAATACTACTTCTGGAACTTGTACATTTTTGTAAATTTGCTCTAGGGACGGGAAATAATTATCACGAATATTTCCATCTGGCAAATCATTATTTACAGCGATACTTGTTACGTTTTTATAATCAGGAATTTTAATTGACACCATCTTTTTACCGTCATTAAAAACCGTTGCCTTTTCACTAAATTCTTTCTTTTCACCATTTTTAAATTCAACTGACACTACGACAGGAACCGGTTTTATTCCCTTTTTCTCCACGGTTAGTGTTCCTTTTTCGAATGACTTAATTGCGATATCTGCATAGCCCAATTCAAAATACCATGATTTCCATAACCAGCTTAAATCTTTTCCAGAAACATTCTCAAATGTATTGAAGTAATCGTAAGGAGTAGGTGATTTTTTAGCCCATCGTCGAATATATTCCTGATAGCATTTCAAAAACAATTCTTCCCCTAAATAATCATAAAGTAGAGCATAGGTAAATGCTGGGAGCGTATAGGATTGATATCCATAATTTTCCGCAGTATATTGAGAGGAGGTAATTACAGGTAAATCACCAATCCCGCCAGAAAAACCATCAACTCCCATTTTAAAGTTGGAGAAAATACTACCAGTCGTTCCTGGTTCTGAAAAATATTTCATACTTACCAGCGATGTCATGAAATCCGCCCATCCTTCATCCATCCACGCCCATCGCCTTTCGTTTACACGTACATACATTGGAAAGTAGGTATGGTACATCTCATGGATTGCCACTCCTTCTCCGGGACCATCATTATTTGCCATCATTGGTGATTCCATTCCACCACCAAACAATCCTATAAACGTAGTAAATGCAGGATATGGGTATGGAATACCTGGAGCGTCTTCACTGAAGTGCTTCATTGCCTTTTGTTGGACAGCGGTTAGTTTGGTGTAATTTTCAGCTTCCTCAGTTGGAAAGGCCGATGATATTAACACTGGTCTTCCATCTACTTGTAATGAAGTTGCATCCCACTGATAATGATTACTCATTCCAAACGAATAATCTGATACCTCTGTTGATTTAAAGTGCCAAGTATTTGACTTCAATTTTAATGTTTTGATATCATTACCATCTACGACATGCACGACATCGGATGATTTTTTTGCTTGTTCGTATTTTTTATAAATCTGAGTTGGCATCACATCAGAAGCATTTTGAAGTTCACCTGATCCCCAAATGATAAAATTATCCGGAGCCGTAATTTGCACATCAAAATTTGCGAGATTATTATAGAACTCAGTTTCAAAAGTATAATTGATATTATCCCAACCAAACACATCGTCATAGACAGAAACTTGGGGATACCAATAAGCAACGAAAAAAGAGGTGCTGTCTCTCGCACCAGTTCTTCTAACGGTAAGCGGTACGTATTGCTTCCAATCGACTGAAAAAGATATCTTTTCACCTGAAGCAAGAGGTTGCGGTAATCGAATGACCATATTGGTACCTGAACGATTCACCATTTGATTATTACTTAAATCAACGCTATTTCCATTTACCTTCAAATTACTTAGCTCAACGCCATCTCCAATATCCTTGGGATTAACTGCCATTCCTCGTGCATTGCCTTTTTTAAACACATCATTGTACAATCGAATAACCAAGGCATTTAGATTATCTGGGCTATTATTAACATAGGTAACAGATTCCGAACCTGAAATTAACCTTGTGGAAGGATCCACCGATGCTTTAATTTTGTAATCAACCGTATTTTGCCAATAATTCACACCAGGCTTGCCATCGACTGACCTAGTGCCTTTTTTATAAGCTTGTTTGATTTCCTTTGGAACAAATAATTCAGATTGTTGTGCGATACTTGCAACATACATTCCGACTAGAAGAAAAATTAATATAGACTTTTTCATGCAATTAATGTTTATCTAAATATACAAATTCAAATTATTTTATACTATACCGATTAGATAATTGGGAATTTCAGTTTATTAATGGTTGATCGATTATTTAATCATTCTTAATTAAAATTTGATTTCAGGGCCAAAACTGCTCCCATATTTTTTGTGTAATACATTTATCGCTGTAAAATCAAAACTATGATAAATGTTAAAATTCTTTAAAAAGTACAATTTAGCCAAGTGTTTTCAAATCTATTCCCAAAGTTTATGAAAAAACTTAAACAGTACGCTAAATCAATGCATTTTACTAATAATTCATTGTATTTTAAATTTCATTTATTACCGTATCTTTACTATATTAATAACATAATACGAAAATCAGGAAGTTGAAAAACACCAAAATAGCCAAATATGAAATATAATTATTCGGGACTGACCGATTCTGAGGTACAGGTAAGCAGGGAAAAGCATGGTTCCAATAAATTAGCCACATTAGCGATTGAAGGTTTTTGGTCAAAATTGATTCAAAACTTTAAGAACCCAATCATTATTATTTTATGTTTTGCCCTCGTTTTAATTTTAGCCCTTTCATTTTTTCAGCTTACTGAATGGTTTGAAGCTTTAGCTATTGGTGCCGCAGTAATTCTAGCTGTTTTAGTCTCTACACTTTCAGAACATAAAAACGAAAGTTCATTTCAAAAGCTACAAGAAGAAGCCTCCCACATCATCACCCATGTTTTCAGAAACGGTAAAATATCCAACCTACCTATTGAGGAAATTGTAAAAGGGGATTATGTGTTATTACAATCTGGAGATAAAATCCCTGCCGACGGATTTATTATTCAAGGAGAGTTAAAAGTAAATCAAGCAAGTTTAACTGGTGAATCTATTGGTGTAAATAAAACCTCAACTTCTAAGGATTACCAATTAAAAGAACAAGATTTCAATGACCCTCACTACATATTCAGGGGTGCAGTTGTCGATGATGGTGAAGCCGTTGTATTGATAGATCATGTTGGCATTTCCACTTTTTATGGCAAATTAAGTGCAGAACTAAATATTAGCGATGATCGCCTTTCCCCCCTACAACACAAACTGGAAAACTTAGCAAATTTAATATCAAAGCTTGGGTATATAGGAGCACTTCTAATTGCTCTGTCTTTTATATTTAACAAAATAGTTATAGCACATCAGTTTAACCCTACACTTATATCAGAATATGTACAAAACTGGGAGGCGGTACTTACGGATTGTGTTCATGCAGTGGTTTTAGCTGTAATTATAATTGTTGCAGCGGTACCCGAAGGATTGCCTATGATGATAGCAATTGTGCTGTCGTTAAATATGCGCAAAATGCTTCGAGAAAAGGTGTTAGTTCGAAAACTCCTTGGAATTGAAACCGCAGGAAGTCTGAACATTTTATTTTCAGATAAAACCGGTACTATAACCAAAGGTGAATTGGAAGCCCATTTTTTCATCAGTGCCAAACAAGAAAAGTTCAGCAATTATAGTGACATACCCGACCCCCTTAAATATTTAGTTAAAATAGGCATATCGGAAAATAGTTACTGTGTTGTTTCGCCAGATGGTGAACCTTCAGGTGGTAATATATCAGAACAAGCTTTAATTTGTTATTTAGATAAGGAAGATCGGGTAAAACAAGATCATCTAACCGAAGTTGTTAATAACATTCGATTCAATAGCGCTATTAAATTTTCCGCTTCAGAGGTTAAAAGTGAAATTTTCCTCGAAAAATTTAATACAGAATATATCACATTAGTAAAAGGTGCAACCGAGATCATCCTTTCCAATTGTAAATATGGATTTGATATAAATGGGAATCCTTATGAATTATCCAATGTTGATGAACTTATTGAATTAGCTGATAACTATGCGGATCAAGGTATCCGACTGATAGCAGTTGCATTAAGTAAATCGCACATTACCGAAGATCATAGCCTACCTGAAAATATGTCATTAATCGGAATTATCGGAATAAGGGACGAAATTAGGGAAGAGTCAAATGAGGCTATT
>JAHEMU010000282.1 GCA_024643485.1 Cytophagales bacterium | reverse complement strand
TTGGATCCGAATACTCTTTTTACAGGCACTACTGGGGTTGACTACGTTTTACAGTGGACGATTTTTAGTGGCGTTTGCCCTCCTTCAAGTAGTTTGGTGACGATTGAAGTAGGTAGCGCAATTCCTGTTCCTGTAATTACGGGGCCTTCACAAAATTGTATAGGTGATATTTCAACCTATATGGTAACAGGAGGAAACCCGGGATTGTATAACTATTCGTGGGATATATCTGGCCTGCCTACTTCAACCGCTGTGATCTCAGGATCGGGAAATCCTTTCCAATTTATTAACCTAGAATTTTTAGCCTCTGGTACTGGAAATTTAACGGTTACGATTTCCAGCAAAGCAAATGGCTGTGTGGGTGCTACTGCAGTATTTCCTATACAAATATTACAAGCACCAGATATGAATCTGGTGGTTGATGACATTGATTTGGTAATCTGCCAAGGAGAAACGGTGACTTATACCGCTACTGATAATAATGGCATGGCCACTCGATTTGATTTTATTCTAAATGGGAATGTAGTGCAAAGTGGCCCTTCTAATTCGTATATCACTTCAGCACTTCAAGCAGGAAACAGCATGGTGGTAGAAGGATATAGTGCTTCGTGCCCGTCACTTCCATCTGCGGCAATAACGTTAACTGTAAATCCCTTACCATTCAAATATAATGTTTTAGGTGGTGGTGAAATTTGTGAAGGAAGTGCAGGGTTAGTAATTCGATTGAATAATTCCAATACAGGCAATACGTACCGCTTGTACAGAGACGGCATATTCACTGGAGAATTAATCAATTCTACAGGAGGGCAGTTGCTATTCCCCCCTCAAAATTTACCTGGTATTTATACCGTTTTAGCTGAAACAGCGAATAGCTGTAGCTTGGAAATGAATGGAGCAGCAGAAATTGTAGTAAATCTACTCCCAACCGTGTTCGATTTGACTGGAGGGGGAGCTATTTGTGAGGGTGATAATGGTCTGATATTTTCTCTTAATTCTAGTGAAATAGGTGTTGACTATCGATTATTAAAAGACGGACAAC
Organism: Cytophagales bacterium; assembly: GCA_024643485.1. Classification (GTDB taxonomy): domain Bacteria; phylum Bacteroidota; class Bacteroidia; order Cytophagales; family Cyclobacteriaceae; genus JAHEMU01. Next base: position 3,210 of record JAHEMU010000282.1, on the reverse strand, counting down.
CCTTTTTATCCGTTGTTGTTGGGACTGGGAGTAATATAGAATTCGGACCTGTAAAAGTAGATGGGACATTCCAAATTGAAGCAACAAATTCTAAAGGTTGTAAGGTGTTGATGAATGGTAGCGGGCAGGTGGTTGTTAATCCAAAACCAATTATTAACGAAATAAATCTAACCCCCGAAATTTGTAGTGGTGAGATTACTGATATTCAATTATTCTCAGATTTATCAACCTCTTCCTTTACTTGGACAGTGACGTATAACCCAGCTGAAATAAGTGGCGCGTCTGATCAATTCGTGCCTGTGTTAGAAGGTGATTTTATTAATCAGGTATTGGTCAATCTTGGAAACTCCCCTTCGACAGTAACCTATAATGTTTCTGCAAATAATGGGTGTGAGAGTCCAGTTAAAGCAATTAAAGTCATAGTAAACCCACAGCCGGGGGCTACAATCGGCGGTGATATCGCAATTTGTTCGGGAGAAGATGCCCTAATTACAATAAACGCAACGGGTAGCTTACCCTTCGATGTAGATTATTGGGAGAATGGCGTATTAAAAACATTGAATGGTTTAGGAAATACGCATTCGTTTTTCGTATCTCCAGTGATTAATACAACCATTATTATTGAAGAAATAAGGGATGCGAACGGTTGCTCTTTCAATCCGGTAAATCAACAGGTATTAATTGAAGTAGTTTCACCGAAGGCACAATTTACTTCTCAACAACCATTAGAGAGCTGTTCTCCTTATGAGATTACGTTTGAAAATGAAATGTTGGATGCAAATTACTCTTATACCTGGAGTTGGGGCGATGGATCTCCAAAAGAAGTGGTTAATAATCAATTTGTTACTCATATTTTTGAAAACACCTCAACATCGGTGAGTAGAACCTACACCATTACTCTTACTGCAACTTTTGATAATGGTATGATTATTTGCAAGGATATGATGGAGACTCAAATCACTATTTATCCAAATGTAATTCCTGATGTATTACCTTCCAATATAGCGGGTTGTAGTCCGTTGACAATCGATTTTTCCAACAATTCAAAAGGTGCAACAAACCACGAATGGTTCTATCGATTAAAAGGAACAAATGGTCAAATGGGGTTAACAACGGAATTTGAGCCTCAATTTATATTTTCAAATACAGGAAATACGCCGGCAATTTATGAAGTCGTTTATACTGCTTCTAATTCAAATTGTTCAAATAGCCAAATTCATGAATTTACTGTTTACCCACAGGTGACAGCCAATTTCACTGTTAATGGGTCGGTTACACCTACCCCTGTTGTATTGTCAAACGCTCCCCATATCACGATATTCCCAACAATTCCCGCGTTTTCGGGGTTTGTTTATACCTGGGATTACGGCGACGGGAATACTTCTACAGGGTACAATCCTACTACTCCTTATACTTACCAAGATGCTGGAAATTATCAGATTACCTTAAAGGTAGAGGAGCCAAATGGGAGCTGTTTTGATGAATTTTCTGTGGATATTAGAATTGAACCGGTCATTCCAATCATTGATTTTAGTGCAGATCCAATTGCAGGATGCCGCCCATTAGTTGTGAATTTTACCAATGAAAGCTTTGGAGTGAATCCAGGCACTTATAAATGGCAAATTATCAATAGTTTCGGTCAAGTAGTGGCTTCTTCAAACGAAGAAAATCCTACTGTTACTTTATATGATCCGGGACAGTACAGCGTACGACTATCTGGAGAAAATTTATTAGGAACAGGAGCTTCAGAATTTAAGGAAAATTTAATTGAAGTATATAACCTTCCTACGGCCTCTTTCTTGTTTAGACCTGCTACTGTTTTTATACCAGGAGGAACCCTATTTACTCAAAATGTGTCGTTTGGAGCCACGGATTTTGAATGGGACTTTGGCGATGGAGGAACGAGCAATGCTTTTGAACCAGAACATGAATATACAAGGTCAGGCTCCTTTAATATTCAATTAATTGCTATTAGTCAGTACGGTTGTAGAGATACACTCGTGTTAGCCAATGCAGTTGAAGTGATTGAGGGTGGCACGTTTAGGATCCCGAATGCATTTTCTCCGTCTCTCGATGGTCCTTCAGGGGGAGTGGCAGGTGGAGGTACTTTTAATGATGTCTTTCTACCAATATTGGAAGGAGTGACGGAATTCAATATGCAAATATTCGACCGATGGGGCAATTTACTTTTTGAATCGAATGATCAGGATCTTGGATGGGATGGCTATTCAAAAGAAGGAAGGCTATATCCAACAGGGGTTTATGTCTATAAATTAAGGCTTAAATTCAGCAAGGGTGAATATTTTGATAAGATTGGGGATTTGACATTGGTACGCTAAAAGGGAAAATCATGGAAATAATATATATATCAGTCCTTCGAAATGCTAAATCAATCATGATAGCCGCATTGTTGTTTTTTATGATAGGGCACAATGTCTATTCTCAGGACCCACACTTTTCTCAATATTATGCTTCCCCATTATATTTAAATCCTTCATTTGCAGGATCTGCAGGTAAGCAAAGAGTAGTTCTTAATAACCGTATTCAATGGTTAGTACTACCAAATGCCTTTAATACCTATTCCATCAGCTATGATTTTGTAAAGCCACAATTGCGATCGGGCTTCGGATTATTGGCCACAACAGATAGGGCAGGAGAGGCCTCTTTGCGCTCTACTACAGCGGGGTTAATCTATTCATATAAAATTCAAGCTGAAAATCGGTGGGTAATCACCCCTTCCGTTTATTTTGGATATGGGTCAAGAACGATGAATTACAATGAATTGATTTTTGGGGATCAAATTGAATTTGGAAATAATGCAGCTCCATCGATCGATCCTGTTACCAATGAATTGGAAAACTTGAACTACTTTGATGCGGGTTCTGGGATTTTGATGTATAATAAAAACACTTGGGTTGGTGCGTCATTTTATCATTTGAATCAACCATCCATTTCGTTTCTAGATCGTGAGGATAGAATCCCGATGAAATTCACTGTTCATGCAGGTACTCAGATTATCATAGATCGAGGATGGGTTAATAGAAATAATCAATCTTATTTAACCATGTCTGCGGTTTATTTTCAACAAGGGCCTTTCAATCAAATGGACTTTGGGGTTACTTACCACATCGATCCCATTTTAATGGGAGTCTCTTTTAGAGGGATTCCTTTTAAGCAAAATGTAAGCAATAACCAAAGTCGGGATGCAGT
>JAHEMU010000281.1 GCA_024643485.1 Cytophagales bacterium | reverse complement strand
ATTTCAACGATAAGGTTGCTTCCAATTAAACGTTGGGAGGGAATAATATCCACATCACTTTTTGTTAAATGATATATTGCATTTTGCCCTAAGTAATCAACTTTTATTGAAAAATCATTATTGCTTTTTTTAGTATAAAGCAAAGAATTGTCACTCTTACTTTGCAAAGCAATTCGGTACATTACAGGAACAAATAGCGAATGGAGTTTAAAATTTGAGTTTTTTTCACTCAAAGAACCAGAAAATAAATAAAATGATCCATTAGCGATGTATTTTGTTAAAAAATAATCACCATTTACATACTGTATAATAGGTTCTCCTCCCCTTCCTTGATCAAATAGAGGCTGTGCCCACGGCATTTCAACATTCTTCGCTTCCTCTTCAAATACACCCTTAAAAAAAGGATGTTTAGTGTTCGGAGGACTTATCGAAATAGAGCGTATCGAATCACTTGGAATTCCATTAAAAGAAGGGAGTAATTCATTTATATTTCCCTCTTTAAAATTTATTGCTGGCACCAAACAAACTGTCCCTCCATTTCTCATGAACGATTTCAGATTCGACGATAAGAAATTAGGAATATCTTCAATTTGGTTTAAAAAAATTAAATCGGCATTGTTTAGTATTTCGAAATTCAATTGATCAACCCACATTTTTCGGTATTCAAAGAGTTGATCATTTCCGTAAACAACATTAAAGTCTGCGTTATTATTTCTATCTAACAATTCAACTACTTTTATTTTGCTTCTTTTTGGCAATTGGAAAAAGAATTGATTATCAAAGTTGACCGGTGCATCTTCAAACTGAATAACACCGGGTTTATCTTCACTAAAAACCATATCCAAATCAAAATTAACTTCAGCGGTCGAATTGGAAGATATATTCACGTTGGTAGCAGCAACTTGATTCCCATCAATTGTTAAAGTCACTAAATAATTTTTTATTTCATTTGAACCATTATTGCTAATTCCACCAGTTAACGTAAGCTTTTCGCTTGACACATCAAATGGATTACTTATATATAAGGTGTCCATATAAATGTTAGAATAAGCATTTTGATGTATTTTGATGAGTCTTAATTCCGAAAGCGAATCAATTTTAGTATATGTTGAAGTTACTTTTTGAAAATCACTAATCCAATAATTATCGGTTTCACTTATCTCCTGTTCCGCATCTTTAAATTTGAGGTAGATCATTTCATTCGTTTTAAAATGATCATTCAATGTCAATTCGGTTAGTGCATCTTTTAATTCTTGAGCTGAACGGAATCTTCCAGAAACCAATGAAAAATCATTTAATATCAGTCTGAATTTAGCTGAAGAAGGGTAACTATTAATAATTGAATGAACCACTTGCACGGCTTGATCGAGAGATGTGACCCCCTCTTCACTCTCATTTGACATACTGAATGAATTATCCAGATAGATCTGTACATATTCATGCATCTCTGTATTTTTAGCAGGTATATATGGTTTCGCAAAAGCCATAATTATGAAGAACAAAAACAACATTCTACTAATTAAAATCAGCAAATGCTTTAAGTTTTTCTTTGCATTTGTTTTTTCTGAGGCAATTTGAATAAATCGAGTGGAACTAAAGTAAACTTTACGGGACCTTCGGAAATTAAATAGATGGACCACAATGGGAATAAACAAAGCAAAAAGCCCATAAAAATATTGCGGTGCGAAAAAATTCATCAGGACAAAAATAGATAATTTTATAAGCATGCAAAATGCACCAAGACAATAACCATTAAAAAAATATAGACTAGATAATACCTAAAAACATTTGTGGCACCCTATGTTTCCATCTCATTCACCTTTTTATTTAAAATGATTTTTACTCTTAGTAATCATTTATTAAAGCAAAAATGAATGAAAATTTGAGTTTTGCCACGAAAAAACACATAATAAATATTCCCTTTACAACCTATTTTAATAAATTTAAAAAAAATGAATATCCTTGTTCGTATTCAAATTTAGCGATTTTCACGTATTTCAACACGTTTCGCAATCGTTTTCTATTCTTTTGATTTCTCGTTTAATTCAGACATAAATCATACATAAGTATCATTATAGTGTCCACTTAACGCTCATATTTTTTTTTCGGTATTACTTTTGTAAGGTATTTGGAAAAACACTTAAAAAAATATTTATGAAACGGTTATTCTTATTAATGACAATGGCATTTTTGCTCGTAAGCAACGTAAATGCTCAGCAACAAAAATTGTACTCTGTATTTATGTACACATTCACTAAACACATCTCATGGCCTAACAACAGTGGCGATTTCGTTATTGAAGTTTTGGGTGACGATGTTCTTTACACTGAATTGGACAAAATCAGCAAGGTAAAAAAAGTAGGCACTAGAACTATGGTAGTTAAAAAGATTTCAAGTCTTTCTTCCTCTAGTAACCCACAGATGTTATTTATTGGAAAATCAAAAGGAAGCGATATCAATAACGCGAAAAGCAAAGTTGGTAAAGAAACCCTTTTAGTTACAGATGACATGGATCACAATTCCGATTTCCATCACATTAACTTTATAATGAACGGAGGAAAAGTTAACTTTGAAATTTACGAATCAGAAATCAATAATACTAACTTGAAAATGTCTGGGCAATTGAAAAGCTTAGGTATTGTAAAGTAATTAATTTGAACCTATTTACTTAAACTTAAAACTATGAAATTATTTAAATTATTTTTTCTAGTCTTTTTTTCTTTATCGATTCCTGTAGCACTATTTGCACAAGATGAAACTGAGGATTTAGACTTATTAGACTTAGATTTAGCATCACTTTTACAAGTTGAGGTTACCTCTGTTTCTAAAACAGCTGAACGTCTTCAGGATGTTCCAACCTCTCTTTATGTACTAACAAGTGCAGATATTGAAAAATCAGGCGCAACACAATTACATGAAGTATTAATGTTAGTTCCTGGTTATTGGGGAGTTCAAACAAGTTATTCAGACGTTTCATTTGGAATGAGATACTCAGCTCCAGACAATGGGCAAATTGGCTCTACATTATTTTTACTGGATGGTACCAGTATGCAAGAATTAATGGGAGGTGGATTTTCTTGGAGAAATTTTGACATTCCATTGGAAGATATCGACAGAATTGAGGTAATCAAAGGTTCTGGAGGAACTATCTACGGAGCAAATTCAGCAACCGGAGTTGTAAGTATCTTCACTAAAAATCCTGATAAATACAAAGGAGTATCTATGAAGGTAGATGCTGCTTCACCTGAGTTTATTTCAGCTAGTATTTCAGGTGGTGCTACTGTAGGTGATTTTGGATTTGGTGGTTACGCTAAATTGCGTCACTTCAACGGGTATGGAATCCTTCCAGAATTTTCAGGTGACAATGTTACTGTTCCAGCTATTAATGGCGGAAATGTTACAATTCCTAACCGGTTTTCTGATAACTACGATGCCCTTTACTCATCGACATTCGGTTTTAAAGTAGATTATAATATCTCTGAAAAAAGCAAGCTTTCTTATCGTAACCACGTAAACTTGTCAGATAAAATCTCTTACACCAGTGTATTCGATCCGAATACTTTTTTCCAAACTGATAAATTGTATAGAAACCAAATCAACAGAAGCCGTGTAGTTTCTAACCTTCGATTTGACACTGAATTAAGTGAAAACAACTCACTTTTTGTTAGAATGTCAACCAATAGAGAAGATGACTTCTATAATACAGCTGGTGGATATCAAACATCAAATACTTTTTTAGATTTTGAAGCACAGGATAATATCGCGTTAGGCGAATCTAATTCCTTGAGTATTGGAGCGAATTATCGTTTGGTCCATTTCGATGTTTATAATATCAATGCATCAGAACAATTGGCTTATACTGACCCTAAATCAAATGAAGATTTAATTGGCTTTTTCGCTCAAGATAAATTGAGATTACTTGATGGTAAACTTAATTTGACTTTAGGTGGTAAATTTGAAAAATTCACGCTTGTAAATGATAACTTCTATTTTTCACCACAAGCTAAATTCTCTTTTATCCCAACAGAAAAACTCACTTTCTGGGGTGGATATTCTAAATCATTTACAACACCTGGTTTTAATCAAACCAACGTTGATTTAGGTTTATTTAGAGTTCCTGCATACGAATTTTTCTTCGTTCAAGCGTTACCTCAAATAACAGATCTAGTTTACCAACAAGTATATAATACATATATAAGTGGCGGAGCTGATGACGCGACGGCTAGTCAGGCAGCAACTGATTATGTAGCGAG
>JAHEMU010000280.1 GCA_024643485.1 Cytophagales bacterium | reverse complement strand
TCCTGGAGGGGTGTAAATGGTAATTCTTCTGTCCATTTTTAAACCGGGAGAAGGGTACCACCTTTTTGCAACTGTACTGTGAGGAACGTCCTGAACACGATATAAATCAGCTTGTCCTCCTCCAATGATAAAAATATTGGTGACAGTAGCAATATCACGTACCATAAAGGGGTTCGATGGGTCTTTTTTATTTAAACCATCCACAATAAATGAGTAGCTATATAATTCCGATTGTAGTATCCCTGAGGTAAAGGACCAGACCCCCATCTCATTCTTTTTCAACATTGCGCGCCCCGGGGCATCCATTTCACCATATGGGGTTTGCACTTTAACAGTAGGTAAAAAATCACCCGTTACATACACGGTGTCTGCTTTTGGTGCAAAAATACGGAAGGTTACTGACCCATCATCATGGATTTCAGGTGAAACAATAGGCTCAGTGCCAAATATGGCCTGTTGACTAAATGAATTGAAAAACATACCAATTGAAATTAGAATTAAAAAGGATAAGCGAATTTTCATTTTTTTATTTATTTATAGACAAAATTTTCATTCTCCAAACAACATTTTAAAACAAGCGGCATCATCCAATGCATTTCTATCCAAAGGCGCATAGAATTTATCAAGAAACGATGAAACAGAGCCCCACGAAGTATGAACCATACCTTTGAAGTGTTGTGCGATTTCAGGGTTTGAATTAGCCTTCAAGTTTTCAAGCAATTTCATTTGTTCTACTGCCACGGACCCTCTTTGCCAAGAAGAAGTAGCAACATCAAATCCTTTTAAAGCAAAATATGCGGCCGTAGGTTCAGCCCGTTCGTAATGCCAATCACAAATCATGATATCTTTAGGAATTAAATCTATTGCACGATGTGTATTGTTCATACTCGCCTCCCACATTCCCAGTCCTGTAGTTTTCCCATCTAATAAACGATCCCCCCAAATCCACAACCTCTTTCCAGTTTTCGCCAAATGATTTCTAATTAGGGTAAGCTCCCCTGCAAATAACTCTGCCTTATCCCGTCCATTGCATCTCGGACATTCCTCTTGCCCTAGATAAAATACCTCATCCATACCAGCATGAAATGCTTTAGCTTGAAAGGCTTCGATGATTTCATCCACCAATTCAAACACCACTTGGTGCACTCTAGGGTGTAAAGGACAATAGCTTTTACAATACAAGTTATCGTTGTTTGGCCAAACATAATTTTGGGGTAGTTTCACACCAGGTGTTTCATCAAATTCAGGATAAACCTGCAATAGCATTTCCAAATTGGACTGCCATGATTGATGCCCCAACAAGTTGATTTGCGGAATAAGTTCAATACCCTGTTTTTTACAAGCCGTAACAATTTTATTTACCTCTTCCAACGACAAGCCTCCAGGTCTAGCTAGTTCAGGGTGCGATTTATATTGGAAATTATAATCTACACGCAAGATTAACGTATTGATTTTCCTCGTTGCCAATTCTTCATTTATAAACTTCACGAAACGATCGACATTTTCTTTATTTGGAAGCGCAATTGCCAACCCTCGTACAGGAAGTAATTCTTGGGCATCGCTTATTTCACCAAAAAACAAAGTACAAATGATGAGTAAAAAACTTTTCATATTTAATGATTTAAAGTTTAAGTCTAACGTTTAATTTAGATAAAAACGCAGCGAATAGGATCATGATAAAGGACCACAATACCGACCCAAAAACCGCCAACCAAGTGATATCTACTTGTTTATAGAATAAAATCGGAAGTTGCAGCCCCCAGATCAAATAATAAACCATGTCTGGAACTAGGTAGGTTGTTAATGAATTTTTACCTGCCGGAATAAATGGTTTCGCCCAGCTTTTCCAATTTTTAACTTCTACAACGTAATACAAGAAAGCAAATACCAATATACTGATTCCATTGCAAATCATGGCCCATGTAGGAGTGCCTATAATTTTTGAGATAATGATCCAATTCCTCATCGCGAAACCCATAATTAAACAAAGTATTGCCATTACGATCAGGTAACTTATCAGCTTATGTATGTTTGAATGATATTTCTTGACCAGTAAACCGACAACTAGTCCCGCAAGAACAATGGATGGAATATTACCGTCAATCAAAACACCAAATATTGGTTTTATCGGATTAAGAAAATCCAGATACGTTGTTTGAGCAATCACATTCAAAAGTACAAATACCCCCCAAACTAACGCAATGGCTCCAATCCGATCGCGAAGTATATAATATACCACTGCTGCAGTTAAATAGCCCCAACCTATCAAGCCCAAAATACCCCACCAGCTAGTTCCCATCCACCCTATGCTTTCCTCGGTACCCGATCTAAATATTGCCGCAGAAAATATCAAGCCTATTACTCCAAGATATTTTAATCCATTAATCAACTTTGAATTCACCTTCTCCGTTGGGTACTTATTCCAAAGAAGAAAAACACATAAGTACACAATCAAAGCCCAGCTATACATATTTAACCCGGTAAGCTCGCCATTATACGTTTCCAGATTTACCATAAAAACACCAATGGTCAATAGACTAAAGGTTCTAATGAAAATATGAAAAAGTACTTGATTTCGGCTTTCTCCTACATTTGCCCTTGAATTAAATGCAAATGGAATGGCAATTCCAACCATAAATAGAAATCCAGGAAATACCCAATCGGCCAATCCCATTCCATCCTCCAATGCAGCAGTATGCACCATCCATTTTGGAACTCCTGGAACATATAAATCGTTTACAAATAACATTAAAAAGAGGGTTAATCCTCTCATAATATCAATGGTATCTATCCGGATATTCGTTTTTTCCATCTCTAATTGGTGCTAATTATGGTCACAATTAGTTCATCTTTTCATCGAGGAGTTCCATTGTTTGACACTAATAATTTGGCCTAAATAGTCGTTTTTTTGTTTACTGATAAACCATACCATGCAATATAAACAAAACATAGCAAGGGTAATATAAACGAAAAATTCACCTCAGATACACCTAAAATTTGGGTATCGGCAACCCCATTACCCCCCGCATCGATAATCATTCCTTGTAATTTGGGCATCAACGCACCCCCAACAATAGCCATCACCAACCCAGCAGAACCTACTTTGGCCTGTTCTTCTGTCAATTCACCCAATGCAATTCCGTAGATGGTAGGAAACATCAATGACATAAAAAATGATACAGCTACTAAACTATATAAGCCAACCATCCCCTCTACAAACATGGTTCCCAAAGAAAAAACCATTGATGCAATAGCAAAATACATTAGTAATTTGCCGGAACTAATAAACCTCAATAAGTAGGTTCCCACTGCTCTTCCGATTGTAAATAACACAAAAGCGACCATTTGATAATATCCTGCAGTCACACTGTCCATTCCAATGGCCTCCGCGTATTGGTAAATATAGGTCCAGCACATTATTTGCGCCCCCACATATAATATTTGGGCCATTACCCCTAAGGAATATTTGTTGTTTTTCCTTAAAGTACTAATCGTTTCACCAATGTTTGGTATGCCTCCATCTTCCTTTGATTGTGGCATTTTGCTGATGATAAATAAAATGAATATGCCGATAAGAACTAACCCCAATATAACGTATGGGTTCCTAATCACCATTAAATCGGAGGTCTTGATTAGGATTTTTGAAGCCTCATCCAATGCGCTAAAATCTGTTATGTCATCAGACTGCAAATTCTTTAAAACGAATCGTTGTGCCACATAAAGACCCGCCATTAATCCTACTGGATTAAATGCCTGCGCTAAATTTAACCGTCGGGTAGCCGTTTCTTTTGGACCCATCGCCAAGGCGTACGGATTGGCGGCCGTTTCTAGAAACGCCAAACCGAATGTCAGAATATATAGCCCCAAACAAAAAAACCAAAACTGTTCTGTTATTGCTGCAGGGTAAAAAAGTAACGCTCCTACCGCATATAAACCAAGACCAATTAAAATACCCACCTTATAGGAGTATTTTCTCATAAACATAGCGGCGGGAAGTGCCATACAAAAATAGCCGCCGTAGAAAGCCATTTGAACCCATGCTGCTTCAGAATTAGACAATTCCAATACCTTTTTAAATGCTTGAACCATGGGATCGGTCACTGCATTGGCAAAACCCCATAATGCAAACAGGGAAGTAACAAGTATAAAAGGCAAGACCAATGTTTTGGGAACAATTGGCGCTGAAGGTTGATTGGTCATTTGATTTTTACAATTAAAATTTCATTCGATAATAGTGAAATTTTCAAAGACTTCCCCATTTTGTGCGATGAATATAATGCCAAATGATCCA